>JBAPMH010000203.1:0-11820 GCA_049278515.1 Chthoniobacterales bacterium | reverse complement strand
CACCGAGCTCGCGCGCACGGCCCCCTTGCTCACCGGCAAGCTTGGCTGGCTGGCGTTCTTCGGAATTTTTCTCGGGCTGGCCGTGAAGGTACCGCTCTTCCCGTTTCATACCTGGCTGCCCGATGCTTACGAGGCGGCGCCGACCGGCGTGTCGATGGTCCTCACCGGCATCCTCTCGAAGATGGGCGTGTATGGATTCATCCGGCTGCTGCTTCCGCTTTTCCCGCGCGAAATCCAGGCGCTTGGACCGTGGCTTCTCGGCCTGGCCGTCTGCTCCATCGTGTTTGCGTCGCTGGCCGCGTGGGCCCAATCGGATCTAAAACGGATGGTTGCCTATCTTTCGATCAACCATCTCGGCTACTGCCTGCTCGCCTTGTTTGCGGTGAGCACGGCGACGGCGCGCCCCGCGATCGAAGTCCAGGCGGCCTTGAGCGGCGTGTTCCTGCAAATCTTCAATCACGGCATCACCGCCGCGGCCTTGTTCTATTTTGTCGGTCTCTTGGAAGAACGCCGGGGCGCTCGCGGCATCCACGATTTCGGCGGGTTGATGCAGCGCACCCCGCTCCTCTGCGGCTGGATGAGCGTCGCCATGTTTTCCTCGCTCGGTCTGCCGGGGCTTAATGGATTCATCGGCGAATTCCTGATCTTCAAAGGCGCGTTCAGCCTCGCGATGATTCCGACAATGGTCGCGGTCCTCGGTCTGCTTTTCACTGCCGTCACTTTCCTGCGCGCGATGCAATTACTCTTCAGCGGTCCTTTGTCTGAAAGTTGCGGCGGATTTTCGGACCTTCTCCGGCACGAGAAGTTCGTGATTGTGCCGGTAACGCTTCTAATGTTCGGCGTCGGCATCGCGCCACAATTTGTTTTCAACATTTTCAACGGGGCCGTCGTCCAGATGGCGCGGCTGTTTGTCTAACATGGGAAGGACGTGTGCCCTTATTCCCGCCGGCCGGATCGCGCAATCGATCCATTTGCTGCGTGGCCAAAAAGTGATGCTGGATTTTGATCTCGCGCATCTCTATGGCGTCACTACCAAGGCGTTAAATCAGGCGGTAAAACGCAACCGGAAGCGGTTTCCGGAGGATTTCATGTTTCGGCTTACAGCGGAGGAAATGTCTGACTTGAAGTCACAGTTTGTGACTTCAAGTCAGCAACGCGCTGGAAAACAAGCGACTACGGGGAACCGGTCACAATTTGTGACCGGTTCATTGAAACATCGAGAAGCCAAGAGTCCGGCGTTTGCCTTTACCGAACAGGGCGTCGCCATGCTTTCGAGCGTCCTGAAGAGCGATCGCGCAGTGAAGGTGAACATCGCGATTATGCGGGCCTTCGTGAATTTTCGCGAAACGCTCGAGAACAATCGTGAGCTCGCGCGCAAATTTTCTGACCTCGAAAAACGAATTGGGCAGCACGATGAAGAAATCGCGGCAATCATCGATGCGATTCGGCGCTTGATGGCACCGCCGGAGAAGCCGCGACGCGAGATCGGATTCCATGTCCGCGAAAGGGCGCCGCGTTATCGAGCCCGCACTCGCCGATGATCGCCTGGACCATTTACGTTACCTTCCTGGGCGCGCTGCTGCTCATGTTTCTGCCGGGCGTTTTGGCACGCTGGATGGCGCTCATCGCTGCCTTCGCCGGGTTCGCGATCAGTCTGGCCGGGTTTTTCAACGCGGCCGACGCCGGCACCTTCAAAACGATCGTCCGTCTGCCCTGGATTCCGACGCTTGGTATGGAATTTCATCTCGCGGCCGATGGCATCAGCCTCGTCATGTGTCTCGTCACGGGACTCACCGCGGTCAGCGCCGTCCTCTTTTCCTGGGACGTCGAGGAGCGGCCTAACGAGTTTTTCTTCTGGCTGCTTCTCGTGGTGGGCGGTTCCTACGGCGTTTTCCTCAGCGCCGATCTCTTTCTTCTCTTCGTCTTCTACGAGCTGGTGATCGTTCCGAAATACTTCCTCATCGCGATCTGGGGTTCGACGAACAAGGAATACGGCGCGATGAAGCTGTCGCTTTATTCCTTTCTCGGTGGCGCCCTGGCTTTCATTGGGATCATCGCGATTTACGTGACAGCAGGAGGGGGAGACGCCGCCGGAGCGCTGGATCTCCAACGGCTCGCCCAGTTTCAGTTCACCCCTCAATTTCAGTCCTGGGCCTTTCCCATTTTGTTTCTTGGCTTTGCCGTCCTCGCGGGCATCTGGCCGCTGCACACCTGGGCGCCCACCGGCCATGTCGCCGCGCCGACTGCCGGTTCGATGTTGCTCGCCGGCATTGTCATGAAACTGGGGGCCTACGGCGCTTTGCGGGTTGCCTTGAATCTTTTCCCGCAAGGCTTCCAGGAATGGAGCAAATGGATTGCCGTTCTCGGCGTGATTGGAATCGTGTATGCCGCGGGCGTGGCGCTACGCCAGCGCGACCTGAAGTTCGTAATCGGCTATTCGAGCGTCAGCCACATGGGTTTCGTCCTGCTCGGCCTGGCGACGGCAAACGCGCTCGGCGTGGGCGGCGCGGTCCTGCAAATGTTTTCGCATGGTGTCATTGCAGCCCTCCTCTTCGCGGTGGCGGGCCGGATGATTTATCGGCGCACCCATACTCGCGATCTCGATACGCTCTCCGGCCTGGGCTTGAGCCACACCCTGCCGTTCGCTGCCTTTTCGTTCGTCATCGCGTCCGCCGCTTCCATGGGCATCCCCGGCTTCAGCGGGTTCGCGGCGGAAACCACCATCCTTCTCGGAGCCTGGAAAGCATTTCCGTGGGCGGTGCTGATTACCGGCGCCGGCATGGTCCTGGTGGCGGCGTTTACTTTGCGCGCGTTGAAAAAGACGTTTTTCAGCGATGCGACAGCTGGTGGATCGGCCGCTCCGTCGGGCGCGGAGCGTTCGATCTACCCTCCTATTACCGCCGCGGAAAAATGGGGGGCTGGTCTGTTGATGTTCGCGACTCTCGCGGCCGGACTTTATCCAAAAATGCTGCTCGATCGTATTCTGCCGGCCGTCGAGGCCATGCGTTGGTTAAAGCCATGAACTATTTCGAGCTCTTCCGCCTGGCCGCGCCCGAAGCAGTTGTCGTCGGCACGGCGCTTGCCGTTCTGGCGCTGGGTTTGATTAAGGGCCGCACGCCGGGGATGTGTTCGGCCGTCGCCGCGGCCGGCCTCCTCTTCTCCGCGACCGCTGTCCTCCTTTTGCCAGAGAAGGCGATGCTCTTCAACGGGATGCTCGTCATCACGCCGCTCACCTCCCTCTTCAAAATCATCTGCCTCGCGCTCGCCTTTTTCACCGTGATCCTCGCGCGGCAACTAGACGCTCCGCATCACGGTGAATATCTTGCGTTGCTCCTCCTCGCCACGGTCGGGCTGATGCTGCTGGTCGGCAGCGAAGAATTGCTTCTGATTTTCATCGGCCTCGAGCTGACCGGACTGTCGCTCTACGTGCTGGCCGGTTTCGACCGGACAGATTTTAGTTCCGCGGAAGCGGGCCTGAAATATTTTCTGTTCGGCAGTACCGCAAGTGCGTTCACGCTTTTCGGAATCAGTCTCGTTTACGGAATGGCCGGCACGACCAGTCTCGCCGCGATCGGAGCGAGGCTCGGCGCGGTCTCGCCGCTGCTGGCCGCCGGAATTGTCATGACGCTGATCGGCTTTGCCTTCAAGATTGCTGCCGCGCCTTTCCATCTTTGGGCGCCCGACACCTACCAGGGCGCGCCGATCCCGTCCGCCGCGTTCATCGCTTCGGGATCGAAAGTAGCGTCGTTCGTCGTGCTGGGAAAAATCGTGCTGGTGGGCTTTGGACCTCTTCACGGAGACGCGGCCTGGCATTCGATGGTGGCAGGCTGGGCGCCATTGCTCGCGGTGCTGGCAGCCTTGTCGATCCTGATCGGCAACCTCGTCGCGCTCGCTCAATCCAACGTGCGCCGTTTGCTGGCCTACTCGGCCGTTGCCCACGCGGGTTACACTCTCCTGGGTCTTGTCGCCGGCGGACGGGCGGGATTCAGTGCCACCCTCTTCTACACCACCGTGTATGCTTTTACCCTGGTCGGCGCGTTCGGCGTCGTCGCTCTCGTGCGCCGGGAAACGGGGGGCGACGATTTTCCCCATTTCGCCGGCCTCCGGTCTCGCTCGCCCTGGCTCGCCGGGTGTATGGCGATTTTCATGCTTTCCCTCGCCGGGCTGCCGCCGCTCGCAGGATTTTTTGGCAAATTCTATCTCTTCAGTGTGGCGCTGGGCGCCGGTGGAAATCATGGCCTGCTCTGGCTCGTCGCTCTCGCCCTTCTGGGGAGCCTCATTTCCTTCTATTATTACCTGATGGTCTTGAAGGTAATTTTTGTCGATGAAAGTCCCCGCGACATTCCTGCTTTCAAGGTTGAGTTCCTGCAAAGAATCTCAATCGCCCTCCTGGCCGTCATCGTCCTCCTGCTGGGCGCGCTTCCCGGCGGCCTCGTCTGGAAAATCAGCAGCTCGCTTCCGTAGGGCCTCCCAGACCCGCGCAAAGAGCTTCCCAAGGGAAAAGCTGGAGATTTACGCCGGACTTTGCTACCGTTCCCTTTGTGGGAAGAAGAATGGGTAGCCGTTGAGTTGGGATTCACTGGACCATGTTTACCGAAACGGCACCGCCCGCACGACCTGCCCCCGTCTTCTCGCGAAAGCAACCGTTCCCCGCGCCGCTCCTGGCCAGGCGCCCGCTCTCCGGTCCCGGTTCGGAAAAGGCTACCTTCCATTACGAGTTCTCCCTCGAAGAATCGGGTCTCGTCTATGAGGTGGGCGATTCGCTTGGAATTTTTCCGGCCAACGCGCCGGAGTTGGTGGACGAAATCCTCTCCCTCATCGGGTTCGACGGCGCCGAGCAGGTCACCGGCGCTTCCGGCGAGGCCAGCTCCTTGCGTTCGGTTTTGTTGCGCGATCGCACCATCACCACGCCGTCGCGCCAATTTGTTCAAAGGGTCGCGGAACGGATCGCGCAGGCCCGGTTTCTTCTCGAATATTGCGACCCGCACCAGCGGGCGAAGCTTGATTCCTATCTCTGGGGGCGTCACCTCGTCGATTTTCTGATTGAATACCCGGAGCTCCGAAACAAATTTTCTCCCTCGGAATTTGCCGGGCTTCTTTCAAAGCTTCAGCCGCGCCTTTATTCCATCGCCTCCAGCCTGAAGCGTTATCCGGAAGCCGCCCATTTGCTGATCACGAACGTCGAATTCGTCAGCAACGGCCGGGCGCGGAAAGGCGTTTGCACCAGTTTCCTCTCCGATCGGATCGATGAAGGAAACCGCGTCCCGGTTTTTATCCATACCGCCAAACATTTTCGTCTGCCCGATGATCCCGCCGCTCCGATCATCATGATTGGCGTCGGCACCGGTCTAGCCCCTTACCGCGCTTTTCTCCAGGAACGTCAGGCCATCGGGGCCACGGGTCGCAACTGGCTTTTTTTCGGCGAGCAGCGGCGCGCCGCAAATTTCTACCACGAACTGGAATGGGCCGTGGGCGCATCTTCCGGTTTCCTGACGCGACTGGACACGGCTTTTTCGCGCGACCAATCGCACAAGATTTATGTCCAGCACCGGATGCTGGAAGCCGGCCGCGACATCTGGTCGTGGCTCGAGGAAGGCGCGTATCTTTACGTCTGCGGCGATGCCGAGCGAATGGCGCCCGACGTTGATGCAGCGCTGCATGAGATCGTGGGGGAACACGGCGGCATGAGCCGGGAAGCTGCCGCGGAATACGTGACCGATCTCAGAACGCGGAAACACTACCGTCGCGACGTCTATTAGGCTCGGTTGAAAGGATTTATGGATCGCCCGGGCCTGGGGCGGCCTTCCGGCGGTCTTTCCTGGCGCAAGTGTTTCCGTTTCGCTTTCTTAAGCTTGACGCTGCCCGACCTGCCTCGCCAGAATCCCGCACAATGAAAATCCTAACCACAACCCTGAAATCACTGACTATCCTGTTCGCGGCTGCGGGCCTCGCTTTTGCCCAGACGCCGTCGGCTAAAACCGCTCCCGATTCCACGAATCCGGTGCCCAAATCCGCCTCCAGTCCCGCTGCTGCTGCGGCTATGACTACGCCGGCCACCGCGGCGACCACCACCACGACGTCCGCCATGCCGAGCGCCGAGGAGATGAAAAAAATGATGGAGCTGTCGATGCTCAACGACAATCACAAGCTCCTCGCCGCCACCGCCGGCAACTGGACTAACGTCGTCAAGATGTGGATGGATCCGAAAGGCGCGCCCACCGAATCCAAGGGAACAGTTGTCAGAAAGGCTGTCATGGATGGCCGTTATGTCACCGGCGATTACACCGGCAGTTTCAAAATGCCCGGTCCTGACGGCAAAATGAAGGACATGAACTTCAAGGGCATGTCGCTGGACGGATACGATAACGTGAAGCAAAAATTCGTTTCCGGCTGGGTCGATAATATGGGGACCGGTATTTATATCACCGAGGGCACTTATGACGCGTCGGCCAAGACGATTACTTACACCGGCGAGTTCGAGATGATGCCTGGGATGAAAACCAAGGTCCGCGAAGTGATCAAGCTGACCGACAAGGACCACATGTCGATGGAATACTTCGAAGATCGCGGCCAGGGCGAAGCGAAGTCGATGGAGATCAACTACACCCGGAAGAAATAGGTGGAATCCTGCCGCAAGTCTCAGCGGCAGAAGAATTTGAATCGCCGGTTGTGAGCTGCCGCCGTCATGGGCGGCAGCTCCCGGCGCTTCGTTCGTCCGGCGCTTTTTCTCAACGTTTGCCCGGGCACTCGTATTTTTCCCGATCTGTGCTAGGATCAACGATGTCCAAACCTTCTGGTGCCTCTTTTTCGCGTCGTATGCCGGATAACATCACCGAGGAGCTGGTGGCCGTGCTTTCCTCCAAGGCGTCGTTCGAATTCAAGCCATTGTTCGAGATCATCCTGGCCAATCTCCGGGAGCGAAACGCTGCCAGCGGCGGCGAAGAAATGCTCCGCTTGCGGGCTTACGAAAAACTTCAGGGTCTCGTTGGCCAGGGCGTGGTCAACCGCACCGTGAACGGAACCGTAAAGAAATATAAAGGCGTCGCTCCGCGGCTCTCGGCTCTCAGCGCCGAGATGAAGATTCTCCGGAAGGACTGGGACCAGCGCACGCTGGCCAAGACCGCTGCGGCCCGCTAATTTCGGGCTTTAACTCATCGGCCCAGGTGGATCGAGCGCTCCGTCGCTCGATGGGGCTCTCGCGTTGCGCGGGAACGACGCGCCAGCTACTTCTCTTCGGGGATCGCGCCTGATTCAGCCGCTTTCGTCACGTCGCTCTTCCGTTTCTCGTCGAGCTGGCCCACCTTGCAATACTCGCCGTCGAAATAGGCTCTCGCTCCGTGATAATAACCGGTGTTCGCGCCGATGATCTCGAGCACGGTTCCACGCGCGACGAAAGCAAGATTCGACTCTTCCGTCTTTTCTTTGTCGCGGCCCTTGTCGCTAAACCAGCCCAGCGGCGTGTTCCAAGTCGCCACCCCGGCCAGCGACCCGGTGTGATAGGTCGGCCCGCGCACGACGCTGATTTCAAACAGGAGTCGCTCCTTTTCCTGCACAATCTCCAGCGTCCCGCCAAAGCTGTCGCTCCAGAGGCCGGTCAATGATTCATCGTCATTCTTGATTCGTCCCCGCAGCCAATCGGCTCGACTCGTCGTCACTTCCGTCGCCGCCTCGTAATACGCCGCCGTCAATTTCGTTTCCGGTTGCCCCGCGTCGCGGGTCGCCCCGCGGGCCCGGTCCTCGCGGAACTTCATCCAATCCCGTTGCTTAATCTGGAGCTCCGCAAAATCCGGTTCTGCTAGCGCCTTTTTTGCCGCGGCCCAGGCCTCGTTCAATGCCTTGTCTGCTTTGACGAACGCGGCTTTTGCTTCCTCGAGCGACTTCGGTTTCTCCTCCTTCCCAGACGCGAAGGCCGGCAACATCAGAAGAATCGCGATGCTCAATTTCCAAACGCTGCTCATTCGGTAATCCTAGCCAGCAGCCGGATGTCTCTCAATCGCGTTGTGCCGTAGCTCGCTGGCGCTCCTTCGGCTCGACATTTGCGGGGTAATTGCGGCAAGCTCTCCAACCATATGAAACGTTTCCCATTCGCCGGCGCCCTGGCGGTCGCGGTCATTCTTTCCCTCTCCGGATGCGGCTTGAAAAAGGACACCAAAGCGGCCGAGGCGGAGATCGACCGGTTCCACCAGCACTGGAACGCCGACGAATTCAAAGCCATTTACGACGAAGCCCACGCGAATTTCCGTAACAAATCCGCCGAGGAAACGGCCGGCACCTTCGCGCGAGTGAAGGGAGTTTGGGGCCAATTCAAGAGCGCCACAAAACGCAGCTGGGGATTCAACAGCAACAACGGCGTGACCGACGTGAAATTGAAATACGACTCGACCTACGACCGCGGCGTGGCTGTCGAAGCGTTTGTGTATCGGATGACCGGAGGCAAGGCCATGCTGACCAGTTACGAAATCATGTCGCCCGAAAGCGCGAAACAACACGAGGCCGACGAGCAGGCGGAGAAAAAGAAAAGTAAGAATTAAGAATTAAGAAATACGATCGAAGATTCCCCCTGGTTTCTCCATCTGTCATAATTCCACTTCTTAATTCTTCCTTCTTAATTCTTACTTCTGCTTTCCGTCCATCTCCGCCAGTTTGTGGAACCGCGGATCGTCGCGGATCGGGTCCCAGACCGGGTCGAGACGCAGGAGCGCCGGAGTGAGCGAATCGGCGAAGGGTTGCGCAAGCAATCGCTCCAGGATCGGAAGCGCGCGTTCGCGATCGCCCAGGATCGACCAGGCGCGCGCGGCGTCTGCTTCGGCGAGCGGCGCTTTCCAGCGATCCTTCGCCCGTGTGGCGATGTGCTCGGCGGCGTCGCGTTCAACCTCTTCCCGCCGGCCGAGCAGCGCGTGAATCTCGAGCAGCGTGGCCATCACTTCAGGACTACTATTGCCTTGGTTCTTAATCGCGAGCAGTTCCGTTTCCGCCTTTTGCAGGAACGGCAGCGCCTCTTCTTTTCTCCCCGCCACCATGTGCAACGCGCCGATGGTCGCGCGCCCGAACGTCGCCAGCAATGCCGGCGGGTCCCGATCCAGACCGGCGGCTATTTTGGCGATCGCCTCATCAAACTTGCGTTGAAACACAAGAAGCGTGATGACACTGAAGTAGGACTCGTCCGTCGGCGCCGGCTTGAGTGAGGCGAGAACGCGCTGGGCGGACACCAGGTCGCCCTCCGCGAGATAGGTATCCGCTTTGCGTCCGACGATGGTTTGGTCGTTTGGCGCGATGGCCAAAGCGCGATCGAGCATGGCATGCGCGTCGGCAAAGCGGCGCATTCCGCGATAGCTCCAGGCCAGGTTCGCCCAGATATCCTGGTTGAGTGGATCGATCTGGGCCGCTCGCAAAATCAGTTCAAGGCTTTCGTCGAGCTTGCCCTGCCGGCGCTTGACCAATCCGATTGCCTGGATGGTAAAAGGCTGGTTTGGGGCCTGTTCTCGTGCTTTCCCCAACTCAACGAGCGCCCGGTCGTAATCCTGGAGGCAATAATAAATATACATTCCCATGGCGGCATGGCCGTCTCCGTGATCGGGATCGAGCCGCAATGCATTCTCCGCCGCTTCTCTGACGAGCGCTTTTCGCGCATCAGACTGGACTGCCTGGTATCGCCACCCTTCGGCAAAGGCGATTTCCACCCAGGCCGCCGCAAAGTTCGGGTCGAGCGCCACGGCTTGCCGGCAATACTCGATGAGCCGCGCCTGATCTTCGCGGGACTGCGAGTTCCGCAACGCGATTCCGCGTAAGTAAGCGTCGTAGGCCGCCGGAATTTTCGTGCCGACATAATTGATCGCTTCTTTTTCGTGCCCCGTCAGCCTCGCTTCGAGCGAGTTCGCGATCCGCTGGGCCACTTCGGTTTCGACCGCGAAGATATCGGTGAGCTTGCGATCGTAGGTCTCGGCCCAGAGATGGGAGTCGCCTTCCGCCTTGATTAACTGGACGTTCACCCGGACCGAGTCGCCCGACTTCTGGACGCTCCCCTCCAAAATGTGCGCGACTCCGAGTTGCTTCGCGATCTCCGCAATGTTTCCCGGTTTGCTCTGATATTGTTGCGTCGAGGTGCGCGAGATCACTTTCAGCTCCGCGATCTTCGAAAGGCGCGTGAGGATCTCATCCTGGATGCCGTCGGCAAAATAGGAATTCGCCTTATCCTCGCTCAGGCTCGCGAACGGCAGGACCGCAATCGACTTGGCCGCAGCCCGATCGTCCGGTGCGTAAATTTTCGACGAGGCGGACGTGATCTGGAGGCTGTAGCGCCCGAGAAAGAACAATCCAGCCGAGAGGAGGACGCCGGCAATGACGACGTAGATCCAAGCCCGACTTCCCTTCGTCGGCGGCGTTTGTTCACCGGTAGCTTCGGTCCGTTTCACGCCCTCCGGCGTCAGCTCGAACGCCCAGGCGATAATCAACGCAATCGGAAACCCAATCACGACCAGAAGAATGACCAGCCGCACGGCCCAATTTGGCACCTCGAAAAACGGAAACGTTTGGGTTGCGATCTGAACCAGGAGCCACCCCACTACCGCGTACGCGACTGCAACTTTGTAAACGTTGCGTCGTTTCAGCTCGGTGAAGAAATTCATCAGGTGGCGCGGTGGTCCCTGTCTTTTAGCCGCACTCCCGATTTCGCGCCAGCCTAACGCCGCTCAATCGCCGTGGAGACGCGTCTTGTCTCGCAACGCTTCTTACGGCGACCCGTAACGCAGCCCGCAAAGGGCGAGGCCGGGCTTTCAAAGCGCCGTCGCTACAGTCCGTCTCCTCGCTTTGTTCTTTCTCACTTCGCTCTTCTCTCGCTATCTTCCGTCATTCCGAAAGTTGCCCACGAATCGACGACCACCGCCATCGATCCCCGCTTTACCGATCGCAAACGGCAGCCGGGTCTCGATCTTCTCCGCGCCCTGGCCATTCTTATCGTCACGATTTACCACGCCGGCATCATGGGCTTTCCCTTGCCCGGCCGGGCCCATCGTTTTGGCTGGATCGGTGTCGATCTTTTCTTCGTCCTGAGCGGCTACCTGATCGGCGGGCAGCTTCTTGGAGACGGGACGCCGTCGTCCCGTGACCGCGCGGCGCCTTCCCTGAACCTTCGCCGCTTCTTTGCCCGGCGCGCTCTCCGCATTCTGCCGGCTTATCTCGTGATTCTCGCCATCTACGCTTTTCTTCCTTCGTGGCGCGAATATCCCGAAATGTTCCCCCTCTGGAAGTTCGTGGTGTCGGTCCAGAACATCGGGCTGCGGGGCGGCACCGCGTTTTCCCACGCCTGGTCGCTTGCGGTCGAAGACCAATTTTATCTCCTGCTGCCGCTCATTCTTCTCCTGGTTGTTCGCCGGCCGCGCGCGGTGGTGGTCGTTCCGTGCCTTATTGTGATCGGCGGGTTTGGGCTGCGCTGGCTTCTCGCGTTGCAAAATCTCGACGACACCGGCGCCGTCGCCCCTCGCGAATATCAAACCTGGATCTACTACGCTACCTGGGGCCGGCTCGATCCGCTCGTCCTCGGTGTGGTTCTGGCCGCAATCGAAAAATTCCGCGCCCGGTGGTGGCAACGCCTGACGGGCTTCGCCCCCTGGCTGGGCCTGCCCGCCCTGGCCTTGATCGTTTACGCCCTCTGGCTCGGCGAAACGGATTCAATCACCATCACCATGTCCGTCTGGCAATTTCCGCTCATCGCTCTGGGGATGGCGGCGCTTCTCTTATGCGCCGTCAGCCCGCGCCTGCCATTTCGCCGGATAAAGATTCCCGGCGCCGCCTTCATCGCCAGCATCGCTTACAGCGCGTATC
>JBAPMH010000202.1:0-5786 GCA_049278515.1 Chthoniobacterales bacterium | reverse complement strand
CAATTATTGACGAAAATCATCACGGCGATGGGATTCACCCGGGCCGAAGTTTACATCGCGAATGTGCTGAAATGCCGGCCCGACATGCCGCGCGGCAGCTCAGGCAATCGCCCGCCGACGCCGGAGGAGATGCAGACCTGCCTTCCTTATCTGGCCGAACAAATCGAGATTATCCAGCCGAAGGTGCTGGTCGCGCTCGGTTTGACGGCGGTCGAGGGTTTGCTCGGCAGGCGCGAACCCATGCACGCGATGCGCGGCCGCTGGCACGAGCACCACGAAACGCCGCTCATGATTACCTATCACCCTTCCTATTTGCTCCGAAACCAATCGCCCGCGGATAAACGCAAGGTGTGGGAAGATATGCTAATGGTGCTGGAGCGACTCGGACGCCCGATTTCGGAAAAGCAGAGAAATTATTTTAAAGCTGACAAATTGTAGGGCGTCTGTGGCAGACGCCATCCGTCTGGCAGGCGTCTCACAGAGACGCCCTACAACTTTTCGAATTTCGCGCGCAGAGAACGAGATGAAGCAAGCGCGCCCGACAGGATCATTTTTCGGACTTCGCCGCGCGGAACTTTGACCTTTCGCTCGAGGGCATTGGGACCGGCTTCGCGAAGAAGCTTCAGCGTGCGCGCGCCGATCAACGCCGGCAAGGCCGTGGCAAAGCGGGTGCGGCGGTTCCGAATGGCGCAGGCGTAATCGATCCCTGCTTCCAGGCCATGCTCCGCCTTTTCGCGCCAGGGCCCCAGAATTGGCTCGACGCGCTCAGGGCTTTTCAAAATCTCGTTCGGCGCCACCCCGGCCAAACGAAGTTCGTCCATCGGAAAATAACAGCGACCCTGCCGCAAATCGGAACCGGCATCGCGCAGAATGTTAATCAGTTGCAATCCCTTCCCGTATTCCATCCCGAGCTCGCGCATCTCGAGTTCCGGACGCTGGCTGAAATTATCCACGTGAATAAAGCAGAGGCGCGTCCAAAATTCGCCGACGCATCCAGCCACCAGATAGGTGTATTCGTCGAGCTCGGCGGCTGTCTGGAGCGCCTTAATGCTCGTGCTCGTGCTCGTGCTCGTGCTCGTGCTCGTGCTCGTATCAAATCGTTCCAGGTCCAGAGCCTGTCCGCGCGTGATTTTTCCGATAACGCTTCGCACCTCGCGGCGATCGGTTTCTTCCAGCGCTTCCAGCCACTCCAAGGCAGAAGGAAGAGCTTCGATCAACGCCCGCTCGGCTCGATCGCTTTGGCGAGGCGCGAAAACATCCCGCAACCGCACGGCTGTTTCGGGCGATCCTTTCCCCAGGATCGCCGAGGCGAGACTTTGCAATGCCTCCGCCCGGACGTCCGCGGCGGGCTCCGGCGTGTCCGCGATGGTGTCGGTCGCGCGCGCCAGCAAATAGGCGAGCGACAACGGATCGCGCAGCGCCTTCGGGAGCAGACGCAGCGAAAGGTAAAAAGAACGGGAGACCGAACGAAGGACGGGACCCCGCAACCGGCGGTAATCGCTCGGAGGATTCATCGGTCGACCTTACGCACTTCGATTACATCCGCGTTGCCAATTCCAATCTGCGCGGCGTACTGCACATGGATCGCCAGCGGCACGATGGAAGGAAAATGGCCTTTCAACCGCCATTCCTCGAGTTGCCGAACCACGATCGCATCCACCGCGACGGGATCCTTGCTGGCCAGAATGGTCGCGTGATGGACGGCGAAATTCGGCTGGGACGCCGGTCCACCCGCATATTGGGCGACGAGGCCATCCATAATATTGAGCACGACTTTCGGTCCAATGACCGGTGTCCGATAAATCTCGGCAATGGCAGCGCTGCCCGAACCAAACGTCTGCGCGAAACGCCTCCAGTTGTCGATGTTCGGAAGGGTGACGTTATACAGACAGCCGCCGATTCCGGCGGAGGCGCTGTCGCTCATCACGGGCACGTTGATAATCTTGGTGACCTCACTGGTCACGATCCGCGCAAAGTGGCTGTCGTCGCTGGACAATTCCTGGTCGGAAAGGAGCGGGATGGTGCCGCGGTCGGAACGGTATTCGAGGTCGCCCCAGATCAGCTTTCCGCTGAGCGGGGCGGTGAAGATGGTCTTGGGGTCATAGCCGTCGCGCGGGGTGATCGACCTGAGCTGGTATCCCTCGCCGTCGGGGCGATAACCGGCATCCTTTATTCCTCCGAGGCTGCGGTCCCAGACGATGATGCTGCCCCGCGAATGCCCCGCGGCGACCAGGCCGTCGACGATGGCGTTGACGATCTCCCGGTGAGTGGTGAACAGTTCGCCGCCCGCTGCGGAAATCTTGATCCCGATCTTGTCACCTGGCGAAACGAGCGCACCCCAGGCCCGTGCAAGATCGGGCTGGCCGGTGACGGCCAGGACAAGGTGGTTGACCATGCCGCGGACGACGGCGGGATTGGCGCGATACTCCTTGATTGCGGCGGGATCGTGGGCGGAGTAAACGATCGATGGCGGAGGAGGAGTGGGAGTCTTCTGGGCCTGGGCGACACAGAAGCTGCCAAAGAAAAGCAGAGCTAAGATTTGAATCCGCAAGATATTGAAGGGTGACGGAGCTTATTAGGGAAGAAGAGAACGTCCAACGCCCAACGTCCAACGTCCAATGTCGAACGACGGACGTTGTCCGGCACATCTACGTGCACATACCTTTCTGCGCGAGGATTTGCCCGTACTGCGCGTTCTACAAAGAGCGCGCGGACAGCTCGCAGACGCAGCGGTTCTGCGAGGCGCTTTTGCGAGAGCTGGAGACTTTCGCCGGAAACTTGGAGCCGGCTCGCCCTCGTGCCGCGGAGTTTCAGCTCCGACCGGAAACCATCTTCTTTGGCGGCGGGACGCCAACCGCGCTCACCACGGCGCAGCTGGAGTTGCTGCTCGGCGGGATGCGCGAGCAGCTGGACTTGTCGGGCCTGGTTGAATGGACCGTGGAGGCGAATCCCGGCAGCGTTTCCTCTCGCAAAGCGGCGTTGCTCCGCAACCTCGGCGTCAGCCGCCTCAGCCTTGGCGTGCAATCCTGGGATGACGATTTGCTGAAGCTGCTCGGCCGGGAGCATGACGCCGCCCAGGCGGAAACGTCCTTCCGGATTTTGCGCGAGGCTGGGTTCCGGAACATCAGCATCGATCTCATGTTCGGCTTACCGGGACAAACGCTCGCCCAATGGGAATCCGATCTGAAGAAGACGATCGCGCTTCAGCCCGAGCATATCTCGACCTACTGCCTGACCTACGAGGAGGACACGGATTTTTTCCTCCGCCATGCCCGCGGCGAGTTCCGCGAAGATCCGGAATCGGACGCGCGTTTCCTGGAGAGTGGGATGCAAATGCTCCAGGAAGCGGGATTCGAGCACTACGAAATTTCGAACTATGCCCGACCCGGGTTCGCTTCGGCCCATAACCACGGGTACTGGGCCGGCGAGGATTATCTCGGGATCGGGCCGAGCGCGTTTTCCACAGTCGGGATGCGGCGCTGGCAGAATGTTTGCGACTACCGCGCCTACGCCGATCGCATTCTCAGCAGCGTCTCCCCCGTCGAATCGACGGAAATCCTCACTCCCGATATGAAGCGCACCGAACGGATCGCGCTCGGCCTGAGAACACGGGAAGGAATCCCATCAGGCGAGCTGGCCGCGTGGCCCGAGGAGAGCAGCGAATTCATCGGCCTCGGTCTGCTGCGGGAGCTCAACGGCAATTTCGTGCTGACCCCCCGAGGTAAACTCCTCGCCGATTCGGTCGCTGAAGCGTTCGTCCTACAGCCGTGACCCGTTGACGCCTCGCGTGAAGCTGATACTCTGAAGCAAATGTATTCCCCAGCTTCGAGATGACCTCCGACGCCGACGATAGCGGTCCCAATTTCAAAATGGTCGCGCGGATCATTGAGCTTTTGAGTCCGCTCGACCAAGCTGACCGCGAACACGTTTATCGCACTATCGGGACTTGGTTCCGGATGGACATGAAAATGGCGAACTCTCGGGCGGATTTGTATCCGGTCGCCTCAACCGCGCTTGGGAGAGACGATTCACGTGGCGAAGAGGACAAGTTTTCCGATCGACCCTTAATTTCCGTACAGGATTTTATCCTTGAGAAGGATCCGCTGACCGAGGTTGAACGCTTGGCCTGCCTTGCGTACTACCTCAAGCACTACCAAGACATGCCGCATTTTAAGACCTTGGACTTGAGCAAACTCAATACTGAGGCGGCGCAGAGAAAACTTTCGAACCCAGCCCTCACGGCGAGCAACGCTACCAGAGACGGATTTTTTGTCCAAGCGCCGAAGTCCGGCTATAGACAATTAAGCGCGATGGGAGAACGGTTCGTTCAATTGCTTCCTAATCGGGAGGCGGCCCAGCAGATCAAAAAACGGATGTCACCCCGGCGTGGTAAGCGGGGTGGCTCACGAGGTGCCACTAAAGACGCTAACGGCGGAGAGCCTTGATAAATGGCAACGCGGCATCGTTCCACCCGGATAGCCGTCTTTAACCACAAAGGGGGTGTAGGCAAGACTACGCTTACCGCAAATCTTGCTGCAGCGTTGGCTCAAAAAGGCAAACGAGTACTCCTCCTCGACACCGATCCTCAGTGCAATCTGACTTCGTATCTCCTAGCAGAAGACGTGGTTGACGACCTGTTAGATAATTCCGACTCCGCAGATGGGCAAACCGTGTGGTCGGCAGTAAAGCCGGTCGTAGAAGGCGAGGGCTCCATTCGAGTTGTGAAGGCGTCGCCTACGAGTTCAACTAATTGTTGGATCGTTCCTGGCGATCTACGTCTTTCTGAACTCGAGGCGGAGCTTGGAACATTCTGGACGGACTGTGTAGAGGAAAAGATCAAAGGGTTTAAAGGGACTGCGGTTTTAAGTGCGCTGGCTCAAAAGTTAGCGACTTCGCTTAACGCCGATTTCGTCTTTTACGACACGGGGCCCAACATTGGGCCGCTCAATCGCGCGATTTTGTTGGACTGCGACTACTTCATCGTCCCTGCAGGTTGCGACGTTTTTTCAGTTCGCGCCCTTCGAACTTTGGGCCGTACGCTGACGAAGTGGATCAATCGCTGGGCGAGTTTCTCTTCCGCGACGCCTGCCGGGGCAGCGTTGTTGCCTGGCAAACCGCGTTTTCTTGGGTTCGCTATGCAGGGGTTTCGCGTCTATGGCGGCGGGATGGTGCGGATGGCCGCAAAATATCAGGCACAGTTTGAAAAACGCCTCGCGCCTGACCTGATCAGTCCTCTTCGCCGCATTGACCAAAACCTTGCGCCGACATCCGCGTCCGCGTCACGGCTTATCGACGTTAAGGACTTCTCGACACTCGTTCAGCAATCGCAGGAACAGGGCGTGCCCTTGTGGGAAGTGTTCGGAGGCGCTGCCTACCAGCTTGAAGAAGCGCGAAATGCATTTCACGATCTAGCGCAGGAGGTCATCGATCGGACGGCGGTGTGACTGCTATGCCCCCACCAACAGCGATTCCGAAAGCAATTGCAGCCGAGATCGAACGAATGGTTGCGTTGTACTCGACGAAACGGGTTGAGTTCGCGAATCTCGCGAAACGAGTCGAAAACGATCTGCTCGAGAACGCTGATCTTAGATCGCTCGTCCACTCGTCAAAGCGGCGAGAAAAACACCCAGATCATCTTCGCGATAAGCTTCAGCGCAAGGCTCGCGAGGCACGCAAGAAGGCGAAAAAGTTAAGCATAACTTCCAAAAACCTTTTTAGTAAGATTGGCGATCTGGCGGGCGTACGTCTCCTCCATATTCATACGGATCAACTCGTAGCCATCCACC
>JBAPMH010000201.1:0-9602 GCA_049278515.1 Chthoniobacterales bacterium | reverse complement strand
CGCCGATGTGTCAGTACTCGAGCGAGAACGGTTACGCGAATGACTGGCATTTCGTGCATCTCGGGAGTCGCGCGGTGGGCGGCGCCGGACTGGTGTTGACGGAGGCGACGGCGGTATTGCCGGAGGGACGGATCAGTCCACAGGACCTGGGGATCTGGGAGGATGGGCACGTCGAGATGCTGGCGAAGATCGTCTCGTTCATTCATGAACAGGGAAGCATCGCGGGAATGCAACTGGCCCACGCGGGGCGCAAGGCGAGCACCAGCCGGCCTTGGGAAGGGCACGACGCCGTTCCGGAAACGGAAGGCGGCTGGAAGAACGTCGTGGCGCCGAGCGAGTTGCCGTTCTCGGAAACTTATCCGATGCCTCAGGAGTTGACCCTCGAGGGCATTCAGGAAGTGGTCGCCGGATTCGCCGCAGCGACGCGGCGGGCTTGCCAGGCCGGGTTTCGGGTAGTGGAGATCCACGCGGCCCACGGTTACCTGATCCACGAGTTTCTCTCGCCGCTGAGCAACAAGCGGGAGGACGAGTACGGCGGCTCGTTCGAAGACCGGACCCGGCTTTGTCGTGAAGTGGTAGCGGCGGTTCGAGCGGCGTGGCCGAAAGAATTGCCGGTCTTCATCCGCATCTCGGCCACGGATTGGGTCGAAGGCGGATGGACGATCGAAGAGTCGGTGAAGCTCGCAGCACTGTTAAAGCAGATGGGAGTGGATTTCGTGGATTGTTCGTCCGGCGGGAATGTGCCCCATGCGAAAATTCCGGTCGGGCCGGGTTACCAGACGCAATTTGCCGAGCGCATCCGGCGCGAGACGGGAATCATGACGGGCGCGGTCGGCATGATCACTTCGCCGGAACAGGCGGAGCAGATCATCCGGACGGACCAGGCGGATGCCGTGATCATGGCGCGCGCGTTCTTGCGCGATCCGTATTGGCCGCTGCGCGCGGCTCGCGAACTGGATAAGTCGATCGCGTGGCCGGTGCAATATCTTCGCGCCGCACCGAAAGGCGCGCAGCCACGGGAGCCCGTGGACTTGAAAAGCTTCGGGTCATGCTTTGAGGAACAGCACGGAGTACCAGAGGAGAAAAGCTGAAACGCTGAAATCGGCGGCGACAAAGCGCCGTGGCTACAGGGCATGCGTTGGCAGAGCAGACGGGCCACAGGCCCGTGGCTACAGGGGAGCTTCAAGGGAAAGTGACTTGTGACGCGTGACAAGTGACGGGATCGGAAGGGGCGGATTTCCGCTGGGCGGACGAGCGCGAATGGCGTAAACTGTTCCGAGTTCATGAAATCCGCGACCGCTGCCGTTGATTACGTGGTGAAGAATGGAAAGCGGGCCGCTGTCATTTTGCCGATCCACGAATACGAGGAGCTTTTGCAGGACTTGGACGATCTCGCGGTCATGGCAAGTCGGAAAAATGAGCCGACAATCCCCCTGGCGGAAGTGAAGCGCCGCTTGAAGAAGAATGGTTAGTTTTCGACGTTCCGGAGGGACCTTCGGCGCCTCGACCGCCACTCAGAACCATGCGCTACCGAGCAAGAAGCCGCGTCATTTAGTATCAATCAACCAGGCGGCTACAGCGTCACGATAGTTTTCGTAGTGGCCACCCCTTGGCAGCCGAGCATCGTATTGATAATACACCAGCTCAAATACCGGACGCATCGCCCTAGAAATAGTTTCATCAATCCGTCTATGATTGAGCTCCATCTCTATACAGCTCACTGCAAGTCCGACGGCTTCATCTAATTCTTCCTTAATCCCCTTGTTTTCGAATCCCTCCATCGGGACGGATTCGCGTGATAGCTCTGTCTCCAAGTCATGCCATACCAAAAGGGGCATGAACAAAGCATCTAATACCACACTCGCGGCATGAACTCGGTGATCGCCAGTAAGGTAAATCGAAAGGACCAATGGCATATCTGATTTAGTGATCCCCCATAGGAAGGCCTCATTAGCGCGCTCAATAACAAGAGCAAGATCCTTATCGCTAATGCCTCTTAAGACATCGCTCCTCACCCGCGCCACAGCGGCGGTTCGGTGTTTTCCTTCGAGACCCTGGATAAAACCGCCACATATAATACGCATTAATCCACTCTCGCTCCCCTCCGCCCAATGGGTTCGCGCCTTAATTTCCACCAACACTCGTCTGATTCCATATGGATGGTAATACTCCGCGAGAGCATTCGTATCCATGGTCCTGATGTCGAACTCCCGCGAGGACGTGTGGTCAGCCGTAAGTCGATCGTATCCCAAGCAGTCGAATGCGTCGTCCAGCCAATGCGCCGCGAACGTCACCTCTGCAGCCGCCTGCATAGTAGCTCCCGCGTTCTTCACTAGGGCTTTTGCTGGGATCGCTAAGGCGTATGCCTGAAATACCACATCGTCCAACGGGTGCACCAAACTACAATGCACCGCCGGCTCATTCGTGAGACTGATCGTCCGCGACATATGATGATACGCCTTGCTTACACTGCTGGTAAGCGCTTGAACAGTTTCCAGATCCAATTGCGCTGCGCGCAGACCGTCAACGATTCCAGTTATCATTCGCTCAGAAAGCGACGAACCCGCTGCGACAAACGACTGATACCACGCTAAGACAACCCCAATAATAATCCCGAACGCTACGGCAACGGGGTACAATGCCGACGTACGGGACGCCACCGGTGTAAGACCCCACCTCTTAAATACCTCTCCGATTAGGCTTGATGGAAACTGCCAAGCCGTCTCTGTGATGACAATAGCAATAACCGCGAGAACCGTGTAACGAAGCGTGCGACCACCTCCCCTAATAAAGGCTACGCTACAGGGGATCAGAAGGAACACGAAAGTAAGGTGGCTATCGGGAAAACCTCCTGACAACCCTATCAGACCCAGACACATGATGGCATCCGCCGCAATCAGACCTCCCAAGTAGGACCGATATCGCTGAATTCGATCAGCAAATGATGGTATTCTACGTCTAAAGAGTTTATCCCTGTAGATAAGTCCGAAGTATATGAAGGTAATCAACGCAATCGGCACCACCAAGATGGAATACTCTTTTGCTTGATTGCCGATCAAAAATGCAGGCACAACGATCAACGCAAAGCCAGCGCTTTGAGCGGCTATTATCTGACGCTTCAACACAGCAATCTGGGAGAAGAGAGATTCGTGAACGTACTGCTTTTGAACCGATGCTGGTTGAGTCATACAGATTAGAGGGAACCGGGAGATTCGTAGGGGATTTGAGAGGCGAACTCCTAACAAGTGCTTCGTATGAGCACAAGCGAATTATCGGTTCCGGGTGGATGAGCACCTGGCGGCCGTCCAGTTATGTTACCTGACAGATGCGCGGGGATCAGCCTGTGCTTCGAAGAAAACGCCGAACGCCCAACGTCCAACGCCCAATATCGAATTAAGAAAAATACGCGGCAGACGTTCGGCTGGCAGTTTTTTCCCCGTTAACGCGTTCCCCGAGGCTTGGATCCCTGGGTCGAGGGGCACGATTGCATGCCAGTGTTCTGGGGTTGGAATACCCCCTGAAATCCGAGAGGACGCCCTAACGCAACGGGCGGCGGGGCGCTGAGATGGGTCATCCCTCCTCTATCCGGGTGTCGAGGCAGATTCGACGCGAGCGCGCCGGGCTTCGCGGCCGGCCGGCATCGATTGTCAAAGCGGCGCGGGTGCGCAAATCCGACGAACGGAACCGACTGAGGATACACGATGACCTCGGTGGGCTGAACGTAGGCGACGGTCTGTGGCGCCGGATCATTGGCTTGAACGACCACCGGTTCTTGAGCTACCTCCGCGTAGGTTGGCGCATTCGCAGGAACGGAGCTGGGATTACGCCGCGGAGCAATCTGCTGGTAGTATAACTTCGCCAGGATCGCCCGGGACTTCTCGACTGCTTCCGGTGAGTACTCGTTCGGCATCGCGGGGACCGACCGGTCGGAGATGCGGTCGACCTGTTCAGCCGCGTCGTCGTCATCCACCATATCGGCAGCCTGGTCGTCGGGCCCAGACAGGGATTCGACAGCCGCGGCGCGATCGTTTGCCGGCTTTCGCGTTTTCGCGGCGGCGCGGGGTCTGGCGCATTCGAAGTGGAAGAACGCCAGGCAGCACACGATCCCGACAAAAATGCCGAACTGGACCGAAACAAGATGTGCAACTTTTAGATTCATTTCCTCAAGCCCCTCCAGGCGATAAATCCTCTCGGAAACCGTCCGATACAACAATCTCAAAATTCGTGATGCGCCGGCTCCTGGAGCGGCAGGCGTGTCGTCTGCATTTCGGACATACTGCGGCCGACACGACAGCGCACGGCGTTTATTTCGCCGGTCTTATTGAGCTTATCAGGCTGTCCTGCCAGGACCCGAGGCCAAAGGCATCAGCGTCCTGGTAACTGTCGGCGCTCTTCTCCTGATAATAGGCGTAGAAGTAGCGTTTCCCGTCTGGGGTAAAAACCCACAGTCGTAATTCCTCGATGTCGTCGACGAAGTGGTCCCCGAGTTCGAATCCTTTGTGCCCGGCGATATCATCCATGCGGATTTCCCAGTCCTCAAAGGCCCTGACCTCCTTGACGCCGAGCGCAGCGAACAGCGCTTTTACTTTCCTGGGCACCCACGCTTTCGCGCTGGCTTCGTCGCTGATGCCATCGCCAGCCGGGACGCCGGCGAAATAGAGGAAGGATTTGTGCTGCTTCGTTGCCCGGACGATCAGGCGTTCGGCCGTGCTGTCGATCCCGAAGCTGTTTCGGACTTGCATGGTGAACGCCGGCTTATCCTTCGGGAATGCGATCGTGGACTCGGCGTTGTCGGACTCCTCCTTCGCTTTGCGCGCTTCTTCGATCAAGGATCTGATCGAGTCCATCACCCCGTCGATCTGCTTTCCGTACTTTTCTCCTGACGCCACGTCGAACGCCCGGGTGACCGCAAAGTGAAGCTGTCCGTCGGGGCTGAAGACATAAAGCCAGATCCGGATGTCCGTTCCGTCTTTCTTCGCGGTCGCTTCCGCGCCCATGAATTGCATTTTCTTTTCTTTTTTTTGCGCCGATTTGCCAAATTTGCAGTCAGAATAACCTTCGCACGCCTGCTTCGTGGCGATGGCAAACGCGTCCGCAAGGTTCTTCGCGCCTGCCGCCGGGAAGACGGAGAAGATCACCTGCGACTCATTCGAAGGGCGAGACGTGATGGTGTCGCCTTTCGTCTCGGTTATCCAGTTGTCCGGCATGTCTATCGAGAACTGGGGCGCGTCCTTCGGAAGCTTGAAGGTCGCCCCTTTGGCGGTCTGCACGGCGAGAACCAGAATCGGCAGGAGATACCGGATTTTCATGCTCCTGAGCTAAGGAGGCCGCAAAATCCGTGTCGAGTATAAAGGTTCGCCTTCCTGGCGGCCGGCTTGTGCAGGCAACCCGCCTGCGCTCCCCTTGAGGGATGCAAACCCAGCGCGCCGCAACTCCACGCGCGCTCGGCCGGCGCCTGCACCCGCGGCTCTATCAATGGTTCGGAGAAAATTTCCCGGACTTCACTCATGCCCAATTGCTGGCGGTGCCGGCGATTCTCGATTGTAAATCGATCCTCCTCACATCGCCTACCGGCAGTGGCAAAACGCTCGCCGCGTTTCTCGGCATTTTCGATTCACTCCTCCGCAAATTGGATGCCGGGACCCTGGGTCCGAGCGTGCAATGCATCTACGTCTCGCCCTTGCGGGCCCTGGCTTACGATATCGGAAAGAATATCCGGACGCCGCTTGTCGGGATGGGACTCGAGAAAAAGGTGCGAATCCATCTGCGCACTGGCGACACACCGCCAAGCGAGCGGGTGAAGTTCCGGGAGAGCGCGGCGCACATTCTCATTACCACGCCGGAAAGCCTGGCGGTAATGCTGGCGCAGGAAAGCTACGCAGCGCACCTGGCCGAATGCGAATTCGTCGTTGTCGATGAGCTCCATTCCTTTGCGGGAAACAAGCGCGGGGCGGATTTGACGATTTCGCTCGAGCGGCTGGAGCGGTTCTGTTGCCGCCGCTCTGTCAGCGACGCAGGTAACGATGGAGCGACGTCGATCTCGCGCTTGCCACAGGAAAGCGGCTCCAGAAGAAGCGGCGGCGCGAAGATTTGTCGGGTTGGTTTGTCGGCAACGGCGGCGCCTTTGGATGTGCTCGCGCGATTTCTCGTCGGCGAAAATCGTCCATGCACAATTGCCGAGGCGCGGACCGAGAAGCAATCGCTCGTGGAAGTTTTTTCGCCGATCCGCCGCAAACCGTATCCGCCGTCGGGCTACACCGGCGTGCGGCTTTATGCGGAGCTCGCGGAGCTGATCCGGCGACGCCAATCGGTCCTCGTTTTCACGAACGTGCGATCGGCGGCCGAGCAGGTCGGGTTGCGCTTGAAGGAATTGCTGCCCGATCTGGCGCCGCAGATCGAGATCCATCATGCGTCGCTGGATCGCAGCGTCCGGCTCGAAGTGGAAGACCGGCTGAAGAACGGCGAACTCCGCGCGGTCGTTTGTTCGACGAGTCTCGAGATGGGCATCGACATTGGCGCGGTCGATCTCGTGGTAATGGTGGCCACGCCAAAAGGCGTCTCGCGGGCCATCCAGCGCATTGGTCGCTCCGGCCACTCGCTCGACCGCAGCAGTCACGGCGTCCTCGTCGCCACGAATATCAACGATCTCGTCGAAGCGACCGTCACCGCGAAGCTGGTCCGCGAACGCGCTCTCGACCCGATCAAAATTCAGGAAAAACCGTACGACGTCGTGGCGCAGCATATCGTGGGACTTGCAGCCGCGGGTCCGCCGATCGAGATCGATGAAGTCTTCGGCTTAATCCGCCGCGCTTATCCTTTTCGCGACCTGACCCGGGAGGAATTCGACCGAATTCTCGACTATCTCGAAGGCGGCGGTGAAGCTCTCCGGAAACAATACGCCGGTGTTTTCGGCAAGATCCGAATCGACGACGGCGTCATCGTTCTCGCCCATCCGAAAATCGCCCGCGAGTTTCTGGTCAACATTGGGACGATTCACTCGGAAGGTTTCATCGACGTCCTGTTGCGCCGGCGGCGGCTCGGCTCGGTGGAGGAAAATTTCATCAAGCAACTTCAGATTGGCGACCTGTTCGTGCTGGGCGGACGGATCGTGCGGCTCGTCGATACGGGGGTGCAGGAGGCTTACGTAGAACGCGCCGACGGTCACCTGCCTACGGTGCCGCGGTGGAACGCCGCGAAGATGCCGCTCACGTCTGGCCTGGCACGTGCCGTTCGGCAATTACGCACGGACCTGGACGCTCAGGTGCGCCGCACGAATGACGACGCGACGGTCACCGACTGGCTCGTGGAGCGCTACGACATTTCGACAGCTAACGCCCAGGCAATCGTGGAATTGTTCCGGGCCCAGCTCAGCATTTCCGATGTCCCCGTTGGCCGCAAAATGCTGATCGAGCTCTACCGCGACGGAACTCACACCCATTACTTTTTTCATTCCCTCATCGGCCGAAGCGCCAACGACGCGCTCTCGCGAATCGTGGCCCTCCGGGTGAAAGACCGCATCGGCGGAAACGCGCTCGCGACCATCGACGATTACGGATTCCTTCTCACTCTGCGCCGCTTCCAGGAGTTGCCGGTCACTGTTTTACGGGAGTGTTTTTCGCGCGCCGACGCAGAGCGCGATCTCAGTGCCGCTTTGCGTGGGTCCGAGCTGGTGAAATGGCAATTCCGAGGCGTCGCCCAGACCGGATTGATGGTCCCGCGTAATTTGCCAGGAAAGAAGCGCAAGCAGAAGCAACTCAGCTGGAGCGCGGAAGTGCTGTTCCGTGTTCTCGAGCGTCATGAGCCAGACCATCCGCTTCTCTTTGAAGCGTACCGCCAGGCGACCCACACCTTTCTTGATGCGGAAGCTGCCTATCGATTTCTCGATGAGGTTCAGGAGTTCACGTGGAAGCTTCTCGAGCTGCCGGCGGTCTCTCCCTTCTCGTTCGCGATCTACGCCAGTGTGATCAAGGAAAACATGATGCTGGAAGATCCGGCCGCCGCGATCGAGCGGATTTACCGCGAGATGTACGCCAAGGTTGAGAGCGTTACAGCGGCAGCTTCTCCATCGTAATCGTGCTCGTGCTCGTGCTCGTGCTCGTGCTCGAATGGGTCAAAACGCGAAAGGAGTGGGACCTTGCGATCCCACTCCTCCCACACATGAGCGAGGCTTCTCCTTAGCTTTTGCTCTGCGAAACTACTTCGTTCAGTTTGAAGATCGGCAGGAACATCGCGATCACGATACCGCCGACGATGACACCGAGAAATACGATCAAAAGCGGTTCGATGAGCGAGGTGAGGGCGTCGAGCATGGCCTCGATTTCTTCGTCCCAGAAATCGGCCATTTTCTCGAGCATGGTGTCGATTTTGCCTGTGGCCTCACCGGCCGCCACCATTCGCAACATCATGGGAGGGAAAATTGGTTTCTTCGAGAGCGCGACGGACAGATTGTCGCCTTTCTCCACGTCGTCGCTCACCCCTTTGATGCTGGTTTCGATAACGTGATTGCCAGAGGCGCCGCCAACGATGTCGAGCACTTCCAGGATCGGCACGCCGCTCCGGATAAGCTGGGCGAAGGTGCGGGAAAAACGCGACATGCAGATCTTGTGGATGAGCGGGCCAAAGATCGGCAATTTTAGCTTCCAGCGATCGGCAAACTTCTTCCCGCCCGATGAGCGGAGGAAAAAGCGAAGACCGAAAATGAGGCCGCCGGCGCCAAGAAGCAGATAGTACCATTCGCCCCGCATGAAGTCGCTGACGTCGATGAGGAATTGCGTGGGCGCGGGGAGCTTCGAGCCGAAATCCTTAAAGATTTCCCCAAAGATGGGAACGACCTTAACGATAAGAAACGTGGTAATGGCAAACGCGATGCAAATAACGATGACAGGATAAGTCATCGCGGACTTCACCTTCTTACGAAGGCGCGCACTTGCTTCCAGGAACCCGGCCAGACGATCAAGAATCTCCGCAAGCAAACCGCCACACTCACCCGCTTTTACCATGCTGACGAAAAGGCGATCAAACACGCGTGGATGTTTCGCGATCGACTCATTGAGAGTCTCGCCACCCTGCACCCGCGTGGTCACGTCGCTAATGATGTGACGCAGGTTTCGCTGCCGTTTGGGGTCGCATTGGTCGTAGAGCGCGGTCAACGCCTGGACCAGCGAGATACCAGCCTCGATCATGGTGGAGAGCTGGCGGGTGAACAGAACGAGGTCGGTTTCCTTGACCGTCCAGGTTTTCTTCCGGGTCTTGCTGGCGATGGCCTTTTGCTGGAGAGAGAGGACCATCAATCCCCGGCTCATCAGGCTGGTTACAGCGTTGTCCTCATTGAGGGCGTCTTGTATGCCGGAAACGATCTTTCCGGACATATCACGGGCTTGGTAGGAGAATGTGATCATGTTATGGTAATTATATTGAGTATAGCATCTACGGTGCCACCCCCTCGAGCCGCCCGGCCAAACGGTTCTTGAGGGGGCGCGCTCCGCGATGAATGCTTGCCCATGGCTTGCGCCGCCGAACTCGAACCCGTTGCCGCCGGCCTCTTCCTCTGGCGCGCCTACGACGCCTCCATAAAGACTGAGCTGTTTTCGACTGGCCTTGCC
>JBAPMH010000200.1:0-1628 GCA_049278515.1 Chthoniobacterales bacterium | reverse complement strand
CGGCGCCGGGCTGGCGGATTGACAGCCTGGTGTTTACCGGCGCGGGTTGCCCCTAAAGCGCTCACCGAACATAACTGAAAATTACGAGTGGCAGGGACGGTTCGCCGTCCCTGCCATTTCTGTTTTGCTCTCGGCGTGTTTGTTTTTCCTCATTCTCCAACGTCCACGTCGACCTCGGTTCGATTGGCGCTTAATCGCTCCCGAGCGTCTTTCGCTACCTGCAACGCCTCCGGGTTGAAGAGCGGAAGCCAGCTCCGCAGGGTGGCATTGCGCACCGCGGTGGTCGCGAGGTAATCAGGTTTGGGCAGTCCTGGATATGCGGCGGTCAGCGCGTTGGCCGCGAAGTAACGCACAATGGGATAGGGGTCTTGCATCGCTTCAAGTAACAGCGGACCGGTCTTGTCATTCGCGGGGGCGAGGGCCGCGGCGGTGAGCGCTCGCATGACCGCACTGCCGGAGAAGAGCTCGCGCCGTCCTTCCGGTTCATCGAAACGCTCGCCACTGGGCTGATTCACAGCCGACATTTTGGGCCAGAGCCGTTGCGTCTCAGCAGTCGCGCGGTTCACCGACCAATCGTGATGGCATTGGTTGCATGCGTTCGGCTTGTCGAAGCGCACCGTTTCATCCGGCCGCGGGATGGTGATGTCGTGGGTCCGGTGGGCGGACATGATGCCGAAGACAATTCGCGGCATATGACAGTTGTAACAAAGACTTCCTTGCGATTGGGCAGCGTGTTTGGTGTGTTCCACCAGCTGGTCGGGTTGGGCAAATCGCTGGTGGCACTGGTTGCAGGCCGCGTTCGTTTTCATTTTCTCAGTGAGCTGGCCGCGTGGATCGCCGCCATGGACTTCGTGGCAGGAAGTGCAGGTGATGCGCTGGCCGGGCTTGCCCGCGGTGAAGCATTTCGAGCGCGTCATGCCTTGATACTCGTAAGCAGTCAGGCGAGGCGATCCATCCGCCCAAAAACGGGACGCAAAACTAAATGAACCTACCTTGGTCTCGCGCTCCAGCGGTCGATAAAACTCGCGCAGGTCTTTCCCGGCGTCGTAGGGATCGCCGTCATGGAGGATTGTCCGGATACGGTCGGGGGGATCTGGAATCCGCTGGCCGTGGCAATGTCCGCAGACCATCGCGGAGCGATCTGAATTGAGTTTGGCCGGATTTGTGACCGCGATCGAGGGGGCGCTCTCATCCTTGAGGTGCCAACGCAGCCGGGTGAAAGGGGAAAGCGCCTTCTGAGCGTGCAATCCGGCGGGACCATGGCAGGCGCCGCACGCGATCCCGAGTTCGGCAACCTCGGTGTTCCAGGAGTTCGTGTCCCAGTCGCGGCCGGGCTGGGCCTTGACGTTGTGACAGAAGACGCAATTGGAATTCCATTCCGCGACGTGCTCTTTGTAGTCAGTCCCATCCGCGTAAAAGAAGGAGCCATTGAGATGCATCCAGCGATGCTGGATGAGATCGTAGGCGACGGGCAAACGGATCCATTTGTCGTCGCTTTTCGTGAGATACTGTTGCATTCGGCGGGAGCCCACCGTGCGAACAATCTCGAGCTGCTGTTTTTTTCCGTCAGCTCCGGTCAGCTTCATCCAATACCGGCCGCCTTCGCGCACCATGTCGGCCCGAATCCC
>JBAPMH010000199.1:0-16705 GCA_049278515.1 Chthoniobacterales bacterium | reverse complement strand
CCGCGATTTTTCCTGGAGCGAAGCCGCGGTGCGCTATGAAAATCTCTACGCAGAATTGACCGGCGCGAGTAGCGTCGCAGCGTAATGATGTTGTCCGAGCTGGTTCATGAAGACGCCGTGCAGTGATTATGTTTTAACGAAGGGTGTGATGTTTTTCGCGCGCATGCTCGATAAGCTGCGCTTGAAGGACCAGGGGCTGTTGCCGGCCGACTACAACTACGCCGGGGGTCCGGAGCACGATTGTTTCGATGGCTACTGCTGCCGCTTCTTCGGCATTGACCCGGCGCAATTAGTCGAGCGCGTGCGGGCCGGCGGGACCGACGAAGAAGTTCTCGAATGGTGTTTCGAGAAATTTGGCCGGGCTGACGAAGAGAAGATCAAATTCTGGAACAACTTCATCACGACCCGCGGCTGGCGCGACGCCAGCAGCCGGGAGCTCCAAGAGGAGAAGAAAGCGAATGGCTTCGGCGACCGCGCCGATATCCAGACCTGGGTCGATTATCACGATGCCGACGAAGGCCGCAGGCCGCGCACGACCGAAAGTTTCGCACAGTAAGACTGCCGGCTTAGGTCGCTGACGTTCGCGGTTGCGCTATTGTGAACGGCAATGGCGCGGCTGCGATACAGGAGCGACGAAGAGCTGAAGGACGCGGCGGCCGACAAGTTTCACCACAACGTCTATGTGATCCTCCTCGATCCGAAGACGGCACGGCATCGAACGATTTTGCGGAGTAATCCGAAGCGCGATCCGAACAAGCCCTGCGTTTATGTCGCGATGAGCGGGCTGCCGCCGGAACATCGGTTTGAGAACCACAAGCACGGTTACAAGGCGGCCTGGGTGGTGGAGAAGTACGGGGTGCGGCTGTTGCCGGAGTTGTATGAGCACCTGAACCCGATGCCCTACGAGGCGGCGCTCCAGATGGAACTGGAGCTGGCGGAGGATTTGCGGAGCGAGGGCTACACTGTGACGGGCGGGCACTGAAAGGGTGTGAATGGTGACCAGTGAATGGTGAATAGATACCATTCACCGCTTCTTCGGGTGGCGCGCTTTAACGATCAAACGCCGCGCCCGTTTCGGACCATACCGGCCCAGCGGCTTGAACTTCTTCTCTTTCGCCTTGTTGTAAGAGATGAAGAAATGCTCGATCTCGTCGAGCAGCTCTGAATTCAAGTCGGTGATTGATTGCAGATCGTCATGCGTGCGTGACTTCGATGCGACCGCAATCAGGCGATCGTTTCGCTGCGTTTCGCCCTTCTCGGTTTGCTCCGCTTCGATCACGCCAAGCAAGCGCGACCGGACGAGACAACCAGGAAAGGCCGGCTCGTCCATGAGCACGAGCACGTCGAGGGGATCGCCGTCGCCGCCCCGGGTGTTCGGGAGGAACCCGAAATCATAGGGGAAAACGGCGCCGGCTGGGAGGATTCCGCTCAGTTCAAAAAGCTGGCGCTTTTCGTCCCACGAGAACTTGTTCCGGCTGCCTTTCGGCGTGTCGATAATGAGGTTGAGATCGCCGGAGGCGCGATCGATCGGCGGAATTTTCGAAAGTGGAGGCATGGTTAGGTTTACCGAATAAACGCAGGGACCTGCCGTCCAAGTTTGCTCTAGAATGGAAATTTGCGCCAATCCTCCGGCCCCGGTTCGGTTCTCGCCCGTCGCGGAACCCGGGACGAAGCCTTGCCATCGCCAGACCTTTCGTGTCTTCTCGACCCTTCCGAAGCCGGCCGTGATGAACTCCAAGTCCAGCGCATTTAGGCCCCCCGCCCTGGGTTTGTTCGTGACTTTCGTCCAGATTTTTGTCGCCGTGGTGCTGATCGCCCCGAGCGGACCGCTCTCCTTCCGCTACGACACGCTCATTCAACACGATAGCTACTGGTTCGCGAACATCGTGGACCGCGGCTACGACACCACGGTTCCGCCCATCGGTCACAAAATGATGGAGGTATCGAATGTGGCCTTTTTCCCCGCTTATCCGGCCATCGCGGCGGTGTTGCACCACGGATTGCGCCTGAACATTTTTCACGCGCTCCTCCTCACCGCCCAAATCGCGGCGTGGGGTTTCTGGAGCTATTTTTTTCTCTTTTGCGAGCGCTGGAATGTCTCGCCGCTTCTCCAGTTCTTTGGCGCGCTTGCGATCATCGGCCATCCGACGGCGTTCTTTCTTATCGCCGGATACTCCGAGTCACTCTTCATGATGGGGCTTTTTGGCTTCATGTATTGGAGCAGCGGGGAGGGTCGTGTCGCCCGGTTTCTGGCTGCCCTCCACGGTTTTGTGATGTCGGCGACGCGGATCGTGGGGATTCCGTGCGCGGCTTATCCGGTCGTGCAGGCGGTATTCCAAAACGGCTGGCGCGGCTTGGGTGACGCCCGGACCTGGGTCCGCCGCTATGCTCCGGCCGTCGCCGTAATGGTGGGGGCCACCCTCGGGGCAGGGAGCTTCTTCCTTTACTGTTTGCTGCGCTGGGGCCGCTGGGACCTCTACATGCTGACCCAACAGGCTGGCTGGGCCCTTGTTCCGGATTACCTAGCTGTCTTCAAACCGGCCAGCTACCGCTGGCTCGTTCCGGCTTTAAAGGACCCGACCGCGGCGAGCCAGATGACCATGACGTTAGGCGGCCTGCTTTTGCTCGCGGTGATGTTTTGCGAACTGCTTCCGGTCATCCGGCGTCAGGCGGCCTCGGCGGCAAGAGCCGGCTTCTATTTCTGCGCGGCGGTTATTTATTACATCTCCGTCAGCGGCGTGGCCTCGGTGCAGATGGAGAGCATGCTCCGCTACGAATTTTGCGTCCACGCGTTAATCGTGCTGGCAATTATCCATTTTCTGCATCAATTACCGGCCCCGCGACTGTGGGTGCGCGCCAGCGGCATGGCGGCCATGGCGTTGCTCAGCGCGGCTGGGCTCAGCGTGCAGGGGTGGTACGTATGGAATTTTACGAGGGGCAACTGGGTAGCTTAAGGATTAATGAAAACTAACGTAGCGATCATAGGTGCGGGACCGGCGGGATTGACGGCGGCGTATCTTCTTTCCAAGAACAACGTCCCGGTCACCGTGCTCGAGGCCGACCCGGTCTATGTCGGCGGCATCTCCCGGACCGCGACCTACAAGGGCTTTCATTTCGACATCGGCGGGCACCGGTTTTTCTCGAAGTCCAAAGAGGTCAACGATTTTTGGAATGAGATTCTACCGGACGACATGCTCGACCGGCCGCGTTCATCGCGGATCTTTTATAACGGCAAGTTCTTCGCCTACCCGCTCCGTGCCTTCGAGGCGCTGATCAAGCTCGGTGTCGTCCGTTCCACTCTCTGCGTGCTTTCGTATTTCAAAGCCAAGATGTTCCCGGTGAAAAACCCGCGGAACTTCGAGGATTGGGTGACAAACCAGTTCGGAAAACGCCTCTTCAATACATTTTTTAAGACCTACACGGAGAAGGTGTGGGGAATGAGCTGCAAGGAAATATCGGCGGACTGGGCGGCGCAACGAATCAAGGGCCTGTCGTTAGGCAGCGCAATCAGGAATGCGCTTCTCCCGGCGAAACAACCGAAGGACAGCAGCAAAGTCATCAAGACATTGATCAATTGCTTCAAATATCCGCGCAAAGGCCCGGGCATGATGTGGGAAGCCTGCGCGGAGAAGACAAAGGCAATGGGCGGCCAGATCGCGATGGGGACTAAGGTGGTCGGTTTGGATTACGACGCCGCCGGCGAAACCTGGCTGGTTTCCTGCAAGAACGCGCAGGGAGAAACGCAGGTCATTGAGGCTGAGCACGTCATTTCGTCCGCGCCGATGCGCGAGCTCGTTCGCGGAATTCGCCCGGCGGTCTCTGAGCCGGTCAAGGTGGCCGCAGGTTCGCTGAAATACCGCGACTTCCTGACGGTGATGTTGATCGTCAAGAACCGGGACGCGTTTCACGACAACTGGATTTATATCCACGATCCGAATGTCAAAGTGGGTCGCATCCAGAATTTCCGTTCCTGGTCGCCCGAGATGGTGCCGGATGCAGACAAAGCCTGTTACGGGCTGGAGTATTTCTGTTTCGAACACGACGGCGTCTGGGATGCGAAAGACGAAGAGCTAATCAAGCTGGCCGAGCAGGAACTTCTGCAGATTGGCCTTGCCAAGTCAGGCGATGTCCTTGACGGCACCGTGGTTCGCCAGAAAAAGGCGTATCCGGTTTACGACGATGAATACGCGACTCATGTGGAGACGATTCGCGAAGAGCTGGAGTCGCGTTACCCGAACCTGCACTTGGTGGGCCGCAACGGGATGCACAAGTATAACAACCAGGACCACGCCATGATGACTGCGATGCTTTGCGTCGAGAACATCCTGGCGGACACGAAGCTTTATGATGTCTGGGATGTGAACGGCGACGCCGAGTATCACGAAGCTGGCCACGCGGCGACGGCAGAAACCAACGGCACGGCCTTGCGGGATGTGCCGAGCCGCGTCAGCGCCACCCCCGAGCTCGCGTCCGAGCAGACGTAGTTTCGAGCAAGAAAAGAAGCTCCGTCATCCCGAGCGAAGCGAAGCGGAGTCGAGGGACCCCGACGATTGTCGTTCGACCTGCCACGGGATTCCTCGACTGAGCTCGGGACTAGATTCAAGCGCTGAACGTTTCCATCGGCGGGCAGGTGCAGAACAGATTCCGGTCGCCGTAGACGCTGTCGATCCGGCCGATCGCGGGCCAGAACTTGTGCTCGCGGGTCCACGGCGCCGGGTAGGCCGCTTCTTCGCGCGAATACGGGCGGTCCCATTGGTCCGACACAACCTGTTGCGCGGTGTGCGGCGCGTTCTTGAGCACGTTGTTCTTCTTGTCAGCTTTGCCGGAGACCACGGCGTCGATCTCTGCGTGGATGGAGATCATCGCGTCGCAAAACCGGTCCAGTTCCGTTTTCGACTCGCTCTCGGTCGGCTCGATCATGAGCGTGCCCGCGACGGGAAACGAAACGGTCGGCGCGTGGAATCCGTAATCCATGAGCCGTTTGGCGACGTCTTCCACTTCCACGCCACCGGCTTTCCATTGGCGGAGGTCCACGATGCACTCGTGCGCGACTAGACCGCGTTTGCCTTTGAAGAGGACGGGGAAATAACCATCGAGACGCTTTGCGATGTAGTTGGCGTTCAGGATCGCGATCTTGGTGGCTTCGGTTAGCCCTTCACCGCCCATCATGCGGATGTACATCCAGGAAATGGTGAGGATGCTGGCGCTGCCCATCGGGGCCGCCGTCACGGGGCCGACGGCGGCATTTTCGATTTTCGATCCGCCTGAGGCGGATCGATTTTCGATTGAAGAAAGCGCGGGGAGGAAAGGAACGAGATGTTTGGCGACGCCGATGGGGCCGACGCCGGGGCCGCCGCCGCCGTGGGGGATGCAGAATGTTTTGTGGAGATTGAGGTGGCAGACGTCGGCGCCCATATCGCCAGGACGGCAGAGACCGACTTGCGCGTTCATATTTGCACCGTCCATGTAAACCTGGCCGCCGTGCGAATGAACGATGTCGCAGATCTCGCGAATTGTGGTTTCGAACACGCCGTGGGTGGACGGATAAGTGACCATGAGCGCGGCCAGGTCGTCTTTATGCGCATCAGCTTTGGCGCGGAGATCGGCGAGATCGATGTCGCCATCTTTCAGGCATGCGACCGGAACGACTTTGAAGCCGGCCATGACGGCGCTGGCTGGATTGGTGCCGTGGGCTGAGGTGGGAATGAGACAAATGTTGCGAGCGGCCTGCCCGCGAGACGCGTGATATTCGCGAATGGCCAGCAAGCCTGCGTATTCGCCCTGGGAGCCAGCATTCGGTTGCAACGCCACGCCCGCGAATCCGGTAATCTCCGCCAGCCATTCAGCGAGTTGGTCGCACATCTCGCGATAACCGGCGGTTTGATCGTCCGGCGCGAACGGATGCAGCTTTGCTAATTCCGGCCACGAGATCGGGAACATCTCCGCCGTCGCGTTGAGCTTCATCGTGCACGAACCGAGCGGGATCATGGAGGTCGTGAGCGATAGATCACGGGACTCGAGTTTGCGCAGATAACGCAGCATCTCCGTTTCGGTGTGATGCGTGTTGAAAACCGGATGGGTGAGGAAAGGGGAAGTGCGGGCGTGTAAATCCCGGTAGCCCGCGCGGAACCCTGTTTCGTCGCGAGCTACAAATGGTTTGGTGGTGAAAACGCCAATCACCGCTTCGAGGTCCGCCTCCGTTTTGGCTTCGTCGAAAGAAACCAGGACCACCGGCAAATCGCCTTCCTGATAGGGACGCAGACCTATGCCGACTCTTGCGGCGCGAGAAATTATTTCATCGCGAGCTTCGATCGTTTTGAACTCGACACCGACGGTGTCGAAAACTTCGCCATTGAGGACGGTGTATCCGCCCGCCATTACGGAAGCAGCAAAATGCTCCGCCATGCGGTGGACGCGCTGTGCAATCGCGCGCAGGCCCCGCGGACCGTGATAGACGGCATACATCGAGGCGATGACGGCAAGGAGAACTTGGGCGGTGCAGATGTTACTAGTGGCTTTGTCGCGGCGAATGTGTTGTTCGCGCGTTTGCATCGAAAGGCGGTAACCGGGGCGGCCGCTGGAATCGTGTGAAACGCCGACGAGCCGGCCCGCCATATGGCGCTTGTAAGCGTCGCGGGTGGAGAAGTAGGCGGCGTGCGGCCCGCCGAATCCGAGGGGGACTCCGAAACGTTGCGTGCTTCCCACGGCGACATCGGCGCCGAATTCGCCGGGCGGTTTGAGCAGCGTAAGCGCGAGAATGTCGGCGGCAACGACCAGCAGGGCGCCGGCATCGTGCGCGTTTTTGGCGAATGACTCGTAATCGATGATGGCGCCGTCAGTGGTCGGGTACTGGACGAGCGCGCCGAAGACCGTCTCGTCGAACTTGAAGTCCGCCAAATCGGCGACGACGACCTTAATGCCGAGCGGCTTCGCGCGCGTCTCTACGATCTCGATCGTTTGAGGATGGCAATTGTTTGCGACGAAGAACGTCGTTCGCTCCGATCCGACCGAGGCCCGGCAAAACGTCATCGCTTCAGCCGCAGCGGTACCTTCGTCGAGCAACGACGCGTTCGCGATATCGAGCGCGGTCAGGTCGGTGATCATTGTCTGGAAATTCAGAAGCGCTTCGAGCCGGCCCTGGGCGATCTCGGCCTGGTAGGGCGTGTAGGCGGTATACCAGCCCGGGTTTTCGAGAATGTTCCGCTGAATGACGGGCGGCGTGATCGTGTCGGAATACCCGGCGCCGATGAACGAGCGCGCGACCACGTTTTTCCGGGCAAGATTTCTCAGCTCTTCCAGCGCTTCGCTTTCCGATTTTGCTTCCGGTAACTTCAGCGCGCCATCGAGCCGGATGTTCTTTGGGACGGTCGCGTCGATCAGGGCATCGAGGTTTTCGAAACCGAGTTCCGCGAGCATCGCATCGCGCGCTGTTTGATTCGGACCGATGTGCCGGCGGGCGAAGGAATCCACTCCATCTTTCTCGCGCGGCGGTCGCGAAGCGAAGCCGGATTCAGCTGGTTTTGCAGGGATGTCCGTGTCGGCAGTGGGCATCCCGAATCCTACGAAGTGCGTTTACCGGTTCAAGCGAAACGGTTGTCGCTGTCGCTCTCTCAGCCGCGCTATTTTGAGTCGTAGGTTTCGACGCCATGCTCTTTCAGGCGCGCGCGCAGTTCGGCCAGGTGCTGATGATTTCGCGTTTCAACGGTGCAAACGACATGAACGGCGGACACGTCGGAGCCCGCAAAGGCGCGATCGTGCACGACCTGTTTGATGCTTGCGCCGGTCGAAGCGATTTGCGACGCGAGATCAGCCAGCCCGCCCGGACGATCGCTGATCATGGCGGTAAAACGGCAGAGCCGCCCATCCGCGACCAGGCCGCGTTCCACGACGCGGCTCAGGACATTCGGGTCGATGTTTCCTCCGCAAAGGAGGAGAACCACGCGTTTTCCGGCGAGTTCGGGAAGTTGACCGGAGAGACACGCTGCGAGGGGTGTGGCCACCGCGCCTTCCACCACACCCTTCTCGAGCTCGACGATTCGCAGAATCGAAACCGCAATCTGTTCTTCGGTAACGACAACGGTGCGATCGACCAGCGGAGAGGCGGTGGCGAAAGCATTTTTTCCAACCTGGGCGATGGCCAGGCCATCCGCCAGGGTGGGCTGCATCTCGATCCGAACCGGCTTTCCCGAATCCAGGGCAGCGGAGAAGCTCGCCACATGGTCCGCTTCTACCGCGATGATTTTTGTTTGCGGGCGCAGGCTTTTCACCGCCAGCGCGACTCCAGCGAGCAGTCCGCCCCCACCGACGGGGATGATGACGGCGTCGACGTCAGGCACTTGCTCGAGGATCTCAAGGCCCATCGTGCCCTGGCCGGCGATAATGGCGGGATCGTCGTAGCCATCGATGTAAGCGAGTCCGCGCTCTTTGCCGATCGCATGGGCCTGCTCCTTCGCTTCCGTAAAATCCTTCCCATGCAGCACCACGGTGGCGCCGAGTTTCTGGCAGTTCCCAATCTTGATGAGCGGCGCGTATTTCGGCATCACGACAGTGGCCGGAATCCCGAGCAACTTACCCTGATAAGCGAGAGCTTGGGCGTGATTCCCGGCGGAGGCCGCGATCACGCCGCGTTCCTGCTGTTCCCGGGGCAATTGGGAAAGCGCATTCCGTGCGCCGCGTTCCTTGAAGCTGCCGGTGCGCTGTAAGTTGTCGAGCTTGCAGAAGATCGTCATCCCGGTGAGCTCGCTCAGCGGGATCGACTCCGGGCAGGGTGAAAAATAAACGGCGCCCTTAATCCGTTCGCGCGCCGCTTCGATGTCTTTCAGTGTGATCACGCGAGGATTTAATATACCTCGGCGGCCTCACGGGAAAGGTTGAATGTCGACGCGGGCAGATCACGGGGACGTGACCGCGGCTCGTCAATTCCTGGCTGAATCCAACGCTTCGCGGATCTTCCCGGCGAGTTGTTCGGAATCGAATGGCTTGGGGAGGAAAAACATTTCCTGGTCGCGGCGGTCGCCGGGATGGAGGGATTCCTCGAGATACCCGGAGATGAAGACAACTTTAGTTTGCGGGCTCGTTTTGCGCATCCAATCGGCAAAATGCCGGCCGCTCATTTGCGGCATGACCATGTCGGTAAGAAGCAAGTCGATCTGCTTATTCTTAATTTTGCCGACGAGCTGCTGGGCGTCGTCGCCATTGGCGGCTTCCAACACGTCGTATCCGAGGCTGCGCAGCACCCGCACGGAAATGTGGCGGACGCTGACGTCGTCTTCGAGAACGAGAATGGTCTCAGCGCCGGTGGGCAGCTTGTTGGCGCCAGGACGTTTGTAAGAAGGGGCGGGGGGAGCCGGCACTTGAGGGAGAAATATCTTCACGGTAGTTCCCCGGCCCAGCTCGCTTTCCACGCAAATGTGGCCGCCGCTTTGCCGGACAATTCCGTAACTCGTAGCCAGACCAAGTCCGCTGCCGCGACCCTCGTCTTTGGTTGTGAAAAATGGCTCGAAGAGGTGTTGTTTCACCTCATCGCTCATGCCCGCGCCCGTGTCGGTGACGCTGATCCGGACGTAATCGCCAGGAGCAATCTCCTCGACCGCGGACTCGTGTCCTTCGGAAGGCTCGATCGTGACGGTGGACGTTTCCAGGATGAGCGATCCGCCATGGTCCATCGCGTCGCGGGCGTTCACGACGAGGTTCAGAAGGATCTGGGTGAGCTGACTGGGATCCACTCTCGTGTAGGTGCCGTCCTTGCCGCGGTGCAGATGGCATTCGACTGCGATGTCTTCACCGAGAAGACGCAGCAAGGAACGTTCGAGATTCGTGATGAGAGAGTTAACTTCGAGAACACACGGAGCGAGGGGGTGCTTGCGGCTGAAGGCGAGCAACTGAGCGGTCAGAACGGAGGCACGCCCCGCCGCATTCCGGATTTCGCTGACATGATCGCCGATCGCGCCTTTCATCCCAAGCTCATCCAAGAGGAGGTCGCTGTAACCGAGAATGGTCGTGAGGAAATTGTTGAAATCGTGGGCAACGCCGCCGGCCAGTTGGCCGAACGCTTCCATCTTCTGCGAACGAACAAGTTGATCCTGGAGTTGTTTCCGGGCGGTCACATCCATGAGCGACCCGACGAATTGAAGGGCGCGCCCTTTGCCATCGCGAACGATGAATCCGCGTTCGAGCAAGAAGAGATACGAACCGTCCGCATGCCGGAAACGATACTCTCCCGTCCAGTGATTACTCTCGCTGGCTAGAGCATCGCGGATGGAGACGGCGGTGCGAGCCCGATCCTGAGGATGAATCTGTTTTTGCCAAAACCCAATTTCGTCGGTGACGGCGGAAGGACTGTAGCCCAGCAGGGCCTCGAGGCCTTGGGGCCAGCCGAGGGCGCCGGTGGCTAGAGCCCAAACCCGAACAGCATCATTCGTAGCCTGGGCAGCGAGCGCAAGATGTTGCGAGACTTCATTCGCGCCGCCCGATAAGTCAGAAGGAGTTTCATGTTTTTTCGAGAAGTTGTTGGAGTTTTCCGCTTCGCCTCGTTGGAGATTTTGCTGGGATACGTCTCCCTGAATTTCGGTGGCTAATAGCATCTTCAGGTCGTTCTGGTACCCGCCCTTGAAAGAGCTAGTTCCATGCCCTTGCGGAGAGGGGGATTGGCAACAGAATTAACGTGCAAAACGACGCTGCTTATTGAAGGCAGGAAGACCCTTAGCGTGCTGCCGAATCCGCCGCCGCCACGTTCTTCGCCACATTCTGCGAATCGTGGGAGAGCAATTTGCGCGTGGCGGCTGTCAGCAGGTGTTCTTCTTCCGGAAGGAGGGTTGCCCGGTTCGCGGCGGAAAGGAAGAGGTGCGCGCGTTCCATATTCCCGTTCTCGACCAACATTACGAAATAATAGGTGGCCACTACGGGATTACGAAGCTGCGCTTCCTTCAAGGTCTCCATCTCCTTGAGCGCCTCGCTTGTTTTGCCTTCGGTGAACAGCGCGAATGCATAAGTCGTGCTGAAAGCCGCGTTGTCTGGGTTCTCGATGTGCAGCCTGGCGGCGAGCCGCCGCGCGGAAATATCGCCTGTCAGGAGTAAGCCGAGGCTGGCGCAGTTATTTGCCGCGACCAGATCGGCAGGGTTGAGTTCGAGGGCGCGCTTCGCGACCCGGAGTAAACCGTGAGTGTTTTGCTTCGATTTATAAAGCCGCTGCAAGGCCGTGAGAGCGTCCTTCGCATTTTCGTTACCATTGGCGATCATCCACCAGGCTTCCGCGGCCTCATCAGCGTAACTCCATCCCTCTGCGAGTTGAGCGATTGCCGCCAGGCGATCTGGCCGCGCCTGGGTTGCCTTCAAGGCCGCAGTCCAGGTGGTCTGAGACTCCATCGACGAGCGGTCCGCGGGACCGAGATGATGCAGGGCGTGGCTTTGCACCGCGAGACGAAGAAACTCATGCTCGCCCCAGTCTTTGCCTTCTACCCACGCCCGCAAACCGTCCCAGTTCTGGAGAAAGCTGTATGCTTCGGCAATAGCCAGGGACGCGGGTTGGACGTCGCGCGTTTCCTTGGGCAGAGCCAAGCCCCAGTCGAGGGCGGGCTGCGCCATCTCGTGCCGGTTCATCCAGGCGATGAGGGCAGCGGCGGCGACCGGTGAATGAGTCGCGGCCACTTGCGCTTCGCACAGCACGGCCCGGCCGGCATCAGTTTCACGGGTGGCTTCGAGGTATAGCAACAAATCCGAAAGCATGGCGCCCTTTTCCGATTTCAATGCCGTGGCCCATTTCTCAGCCGAAGCGAAAGACTTGTGAGCAAGCGCGTCGGAGGTAAGAGCCCTCAGGGATTCGAGGCGAAGCGGGGGCTGCTCAGAGAGGCGCGCGAGCTCTGTGCGAGCCTTGTCGCTGGTCGCGGTATCGCTTGAGGCAAGCCGGACCATCGCCAAATTCAGGGCGAGTTGCGGGTTATTCGCGTCGAGCTGGAGCGCGGCGGCAAATTCGGTTTCAGCCAGGAGCGGTTGCTTTTCCGCAATCGCCATGGCGCCTGCCAGCTCGTGATACTTCACGGAGCCGCGTTCGGTTGGTGGAATTGTGTCCAGGGTTTTGCGGGCCGAGATGAGCTGGCTGAATCGAAGCGCGGTGGCAGCAAGCGCAATTTTGTTACCCGTCACATTGGCTTCGAGCTGGACGGTGCGTTCCCGCCAGGTGAGCGCCTCCCGGTTACCCGCCAATTCCGCCGTGTCCGCCATGAGGCGGCAGGCTGCGACATTGTTCGGATCCAATTGCAAGACGTGACGCGCCACGAGCACCGCGCTTTGATAGTCGCCGCGAGCAAAGAAATCCTGGGCCTGTTTTGAAAGATGTTTTTTGTGCCACGCCTGGTAACCGCGGAAACCACCGGCGGCGAGAATCGCGATCAGGACAATCCCCGCCAGACGGCGGCTCCAACGCCGGTAAAAGTCGCGTCGTGCGATCAGGCGGACATTGCCAAAGCAATCGTTATTTCCGGCGGACATTGGCACCGTGACGAAAGATGAGAGCGGCCGCGCCGAGACACGAAGCAAGCGCACTCCAGGCCGGGTTAATTTCAGGGACGGGGGTGAAGGTGATGTCACTCATCCCGACATGTTGATAAGTCGGGTCTGCGACCGTGCCGCTGCCGCTGCCGTAGGTGAAGGTGAGGGACTTGATCGCGGCGGCGCCGAAGCTAATCGTGACATTCCCGTTTCCGGAGCCCGCCCCTGTATCAGGCACGCTGGCATTGCCGTTGACGACCTGGTTGAGGCCTGTCCCGGTGAGCGTGTTGGCGCTGCTCGTGGTGATGGTGGGGGCGATCAGCGTTGTGCCGTCTATCGACAGCGCGGTAATGGAGCGAAGCTGGTCCATGTAATTATTGCCGCTGGCGCTGCTGAAATCGATGTCGAAGAGGGTGAAGGAGACATTCTGGACCCCCTGGGCATATGCGGCCGAAAAGTCGACCTTTACCGTGATGGCTTGTGATTGATTGGCGAAATTGACGGCAATACAGAGTGAGTTTTGAGCAGTCCCTGCACCTCCCGCAAAACCTGTCGTGATTGCGGGTGTCATGGGGTTCGGCGCAGCAATTTCCTGCTGGAGGACGGACGTGTTTCCCGAGACGGTGACGGTCACATCGTTGCCAGGGTTCGCCGGGTCGATGTTGAAGGAATTACTGAGCGATCCCGGCGTCCAGGTGACGCCGTCCCAGTCCAGGGTCACGGCGTGGCCAGCGCTGGAGAAAGCCGCGATGGCGAAGACAAGGGCAAAAAGGCGGCGGATCAAGGACATGCAACGGGATTCTGCCGCCTGTATAGCAGCCGTTATGCCGCCACTCGAATGCCCTGTCTTCCCGTGTAGTTGGGTCTGGATTTGAAGTCATTTAATCGGGTTGGTCTTTCCTCTTCTCCCGATCAATCTTTCCGAAATGTCGCGCCCCAATAACCAGTTCGCTGCCTGGATCACCCCGGGCGTTCTCTGGCTGTGGCTGTTTGTTCATCTTCACGTGGAATGGTCGCTCAATCCGCAATACAATTACGGCTGGGCTGTGCCCTTCCTGGCGCTGCTCCTTTTCTATTTCCGCTGGCAACGCCGCCCAAGTCCGGACTCCGCCTTTCGCGAGCGCCCTTGGCTCGCCGTTGGGATTTGGCTTCTGCTTGCGTTATTATTCCCGATCCGAATCATCGAGGAGGCGAATCCCGACTGGCGTTTGCTGAGCTGGATCCTGGCGTTCGAGGTCATAGCAGTCTCTCTTCTCTCGCTGGCCCGCTCGGGAGGAAAGAGTTGGCTCAGGCACTTCGCCTTCCCGGTCTGCCTTCCCCTGGCGGCGGTCCCGTGGCCTGTCCAGTTTGAAAACCTGGTCGTGCAGGGGATGATGCGCGCGGTCGCGCACGTCGCCGTGGAAATTGCGGGATGGCTGGGAGTCGGGGCCTATCAGATCGGCAACGTGATTCAGCTGCGGAACGGCTTCGTCGGAGTTGACGAGGCTTGCAGCGGAGTGAAGACCCTGCAGGCGGGCATTCTGGTGGCGCTCGTTCTCGGCGAACTCTTTCGGCTTCCCTGGAAAAAGCGGGTCGCCCTGACCTTGCTGGGATGCGGCTGGATTTTTGTTTGCAACGTTTTCCGGGCGACAACGCTGGTCCTCGTTGCAGCCAACCGCGGATTGGAGTCGCTCGGACGCTGGCATGATGCCATTGGGACCGGCGCACTCCTCTGCGGCATGGCTGGAATCATGGTGCTGGCCTGGCTCTGGAAGCTCGAACCGCCGGAAATCCCGCTACCCGCAAAAAGGCCGATGGTTCTTCAGCCAAATTTCAGAGCGCATCTTATCGCGCTTGCCTGGCTCGCCGTGATTTTTGCGGGAACTGAATTCTGGTATCGCCTTCATGAACGCAGCCTGGTCGAGCTCCCATCCTGGCAGGTCAAATGGCCGCAGGCCAACGGGACGGTGAACGATCTGTCGATTGCGGAGACGACCCGCGTGATCCTTCATTACGATGAGGCGAAAAGCGCGGCCTGGGAGGATCCGCGAAGCGTGCGATGGTGGAGCTTTTTCGCCGCTTGGAAACCACAACGCGCAGCCCTTCAATTGGTCCGAAGCCATTCGCCTGAGATCTGTTTGCCTGCGATCGGCCGCAGTTTTCGCTCTGTCCGTCCCGATTTGAATCTGCGGGTGGATTCAGTCTCCCTGGATTTTCGGGCCTACGAATTTGAGCAGGATGGGCGTCCGCTTTTTGTTTTTGTTTGTATCCAGGAAGACAAGCGGGTGGCGTCCGGTGAGGTCCAATCCGCGGAGTGGAATTTAAGCGGTCGCGTGCGAGCGGCTTTTGCAGGAAAACGCAACCTTGGTCAGCGTCTGCTTGAGATCGCGGTCACTGGGCTGAACGATTTTGTTCAGGCGCGCGAAGCCGTCGCGAAGACCGTGAATGAAATCGTGTCAGTCGAAAAGCCTATGGGCTGACGACATGAAGCTCGGGCGTTTGCGGAAGAACCGGGGGGCGTTCCACAGCCACGGAAGCGTCTGCGTAGAAGTCCGGAAATTCCGTCGTGCTCAGCATGGCCAACGGCATGTCGCCAAAGGCACTGAGTTCCGCCACGTCGAAACTTTGACCGGAACCCGGCTCGGCCGGAGTCCAGCGCAGGGCCACGTACTGGGCGCCTTGCGGATCGAAATTTACCGCGGCCTTTCCGCCGGCGCTTGCATCTGTAACGGTGGCAATTGGTTTGGCGTGGCTCAAGTCGCCGGGATTCGCCCCGAGTTCCTGCAAGAGAAAGACGTCCAGTTTGCCAGCCTGCATTTTATAGAGGGCGCTGACTCGATGCAGCCGCTGATGTTCTGCCAATTCGATGATCACGGTCGGATGAGGATCGGCCGGTGCGAATTGAAAGGAGGTGATCACATCATCGTCGATCATTCGCTTGGCGAAGTCGGGCGCGCCTGAGCTGACAAAGACAACGCGGGCCTGGGCATACACATTGGCAAAATTGAAATTCAACCTGTCCTCGATGCGGCGGGTGGCCGCGGTGTTGGAGACGCGAATTAATCCACGCTGGCGGGCCGCGTACTTCTGGAGTGATTGGCCGCCGTAGAGACCGAGCGCCGCGATTTGCCCTCCTTTTTCGACGTGAAACGAGAGTTTTACGTAGCGGGCTTCCACTCCGAGCAGGGAAAGGTTAAAGAGCCTCTTACCCGTGAAGGAGGTGCTGCCGTTCACAGCTGTCCACCGGGCGCTTTGCGCCGGCAGGCGGTAATTAGAGACTGAAATTTGGAGGTCGCCGTCGGCGGTTGCGTTCTCGTTTACGAACGTGAACCGGTCGAGCAACGAAATCTGCGAGAAGGTGAGGATGAAGCTGGTTTCGCCTTCCGGGAGCGGATAACTGAGAGTGTCGTCGTCCATGATCAGCGCGGTTGCGCCGGAATCTGCTTGCGCGTTGCTGGGGAGTGCTGCCACCCGGCCGTTGGGACCAATCAGATCGATCGTCGTGCCGCAATTCATGCGGGCAAGATTCTTCGCGGCGTTACTCGTCTCAGCGTAGTCGGGGGCAACCATGCCCCCACCGGCAATGCATTTAACCGCCTGGAGAAAAACGAGGGCGACCGCAGGCAGGACGCGGACAGCTTTATGAAACCGGAGCCAAATCATAATGGCCAGACAAAGCTAGGAATGCGCCACGCGACGTAATTTTCGCTAACGGCTTGGACAGCGGTCTTTTATTAGCCGGATTTAGTAAGATGTTCTGCGGGCAGACTGATTTCTCCCATCCGCGCGGACAAAGGGAGGCGATTTTCCTTGCCGTAGAGGTATTCTCTAGCTAGAAGAATCGGCAACTTTGGCCTTAACCAATTGAAACAACAAAAATCACATTCTGAAACCGCGTCCGCCGAATCTGCGGAAGGCGATGGGAACGCTTCCGGGCGGCCCCAAAAGTTTTGGTATCACATCTGCTAACCAACACCGGACTGACACCCAAAATGAGTCAAGCAACTCCTCTTTCTTCGTTTACCCACCGAGTGGCCCTCGCTCTTATCGTTCCGCTGCTTAGCGTGGCTCCCGTCGCGCTCGCTCAGGATGCCATCCGGCCTTCGCTCGCCGGCGAGGCGGCCGCGGAAGCGCGTCGCCAGTCCATCGACAATGTTCCCTACAATCTCCAGCTCGGTGCCATCAAGTTCCGCTTTAGCGCGACTTTGGGTGTCGAGTACAACGACAATATCAACCTGGC
>JBAPMH010000198.1:0-9087 GCA_049278515.1 Chthoniobacterales bacterium | reverse complement strand
ATCTAACGCCCTATGACGTTACAAGCCCGCAACGTTGCGCGAGTTAGTAGCCGGCGGCCTGCCCGTCCTTGCGGCTTTCGCTGGCGCCGACATAAACGCGCTGGCCCTCGTGCATCTCGACCTTGATCGCCTGGTAACCGCCGTACCCGCCGAGGTCGAATCGAACGTCGTGACCCTTCTTCTTGAGTTCGCGAACGGCCTCGTAAGGAACGCCGCTCTCGATGTTCACGTAACCGCCGGTCTCGGTTAGCTTTTCGCCGGTCGGTTCGCTGTCTCCTTCGTGTTGCCAGCGGGCGGCGTCGCCCGCTTCCTGCACGGTCATTCCAAAATCGATCTGGTTCGTCAGCACCTGGACATGGCCCTGCGGTTGCATCCCACCGCCCATCACCCCGAAAGCTTCCCACGGCTTTCCGTCCTTCATCACAAATCCCGGGATGATCGTGTGGAACGGCCGTTTGCCCGGCGCATAAACGTTCGCGTGCCCGGGCTCCATGGAGAACAATTCGCCGCGATCCTGGAACATGAAGCCGAGCCCGGGGACGACGATGCCGCTGCCCATGCCGCGATAGTTGCTTTGAATCAGGCTCACCATGTTGCCTTCGTCGTCCGCGGTGCACATGTAGATGGTGTCGCCGTCTTTCAACGCCGGATTGCCGGGCGCGACCTTCTTCTGGGCGTGCATCGGATCGATCAGCTTCCGGCGTTCCGCGGCGTACGGTTTCGAAAGCAAGCCGGCCAGTGGGATCTTGGTGAACGCCGGGTCGGCATAAAACTTCGCGCGATCCGCCCACGCGAGTTTCTTCGCCTCAATCATGACGTGCAAAGCCTCGGGCGAATTGTAGCCCATCGCTTTGAGATCGAATCCTTCGAGGATGTTCAACATCTGGAGGGTCGCAATCCCCTGCCCGTTCGGCGGCAATTCGTAAACGTCGTAACCGCGATATTTCACCGACACGGGATCGACCCAGGTAGAAGTGTGCTTTTCGAAATCGACTTTGCGCAGGTAACCACCGTTAGCCTGCATGAACGCGTCGATCTTTTCCGCGATCTCGCCTTTGTAATAGGCGTCGCGCCCTTTCTCGCCGATCAGACGCAAGGTCTTGGCCAGGCCGGGGTTCTTGAAAATGTCGCCCTTGGCCGGCGTCTGGCCTTTGCCGTCGAGCGTATACGTTTCGAGGAAAGCACCCGGGAGATCCTTGTAGAGCTCGGGCCCGAAGTGCCAGTAAAACGAGATCAGCTCGGTAACCGGAAAACCTTCCTCGGCATATTTTGCAGCGGGGGCGAGATCGTCGCTCAACTTGAGTTTGCCCAATTTTTTGTGCAGTTCACTCCAGGCATCGACCGTTCCCGGCACGCTGATGGGCAGCATGCCGCGCGGCGGAATTGTTTTGTGATTCAACTTCTCGAGCTCGGCCTTCATTTGGTCGTAGCTCAAGCCAAGCGGCGAACGTCCGCTGCCGTTCAATCCGTAGAGTTTGTTTTCCTTCGCGCTGTAAACAATCGCGAATAGATCGCCGCCGATGCCATTCGAGACCGGCTCCATTAGGCCGAGGGTCGCGTTGGCAGCGATCGCGGCGTCGACCGCGCTTCCGCCGCGTTTCAAAATATCGAGTCCCACCTGCGTCGCGAGCGGCACGCTTGTGCAAACCATGCCGTGGCGCGCCAGCACTTCCGAACGAGTGGCAAAAGATTTCCCGGTAATGCGATCGACCTGAGCGAAGAGCGTCGAGGTAATCGACGACAAAAGTAGCGCAACAGCGAATCGGTTCATGAAAGAAACTACCTGCGCTTTTCCACGTGTCATCCCGAGTCCCGCCCGCGCGGGACGAGGGACCTCTCACATGCAACTTACGTTACACACGTGATCAGAGACCGCCCCTCTGACGTAGACGCTTTTGGACTTCGCGGAAGCGGCTTAGCGCTTGCGAGATCCCTCGGCGCGCTTCGCCAGCCTCGGGATGACACGCTGTGTGAGCAAAGTCGTTCTCTCGCCGCAGGCCGAGCTGGGTCATCCCGAGCGAATTCGAGCCGTAACGCAGCCAACGAAGTCGGCGAGGCCGGGCTTTCAAACCCCGCGGAGCGTCTCGACATTCCACGGGGTTCTTCGACTCCGCTGCGCTTCGCTCAGGATGACGATGGGGAATGTTTCACTCGTAGCGCAACGCCTTTACCGGATCGAGGCGCGCGGCACGATAAGCGGGAAGGAAGGCGAAGAGGCAGCAGATGACGAAGGCGCCGATGCAAATCTTGGCGACATCCATCGGCACGACTTGCGCCGGAATTTGGGAAAACTGGTAAACCTGTTTCGGAAACACTTCGATTCCAAATGTGTTGGCCAGCCAGTGACTGAATTCGTTTCGGTAGCGAATCAGAGTCATCCCCAGGCCCAACCCGGCGAGGGTTCCGAAAAGTCCCACCACCACGCCTTGCCCCAGGAAGACCCACACGATTTGCCGGATGTTCGCCCCAATGGCTTTCATGATTCCGATGTCGCGGGTCTTTTGCACCGTGACGGTGATGAGTGTGTTCATGATTCCGAACGCCGCCACAATGATGATGAAGAAGAGCAGAAAGAACATCACGGTTCGTTCGAGGCGGACCGCTTCGAAATACTGGTTGTTCATGTCGATCCAGGTCTGGGCAAATTCGGGCGGCGTCAGGTATTGCTGGATCTGCTGCTTCACGCCCTCGGCGGCATACGGATCAACAGTTTTGACGGTGAGGCCATGGAGCGCGTCACCCAGTCCATAAAGCTCCTGTCCCACGTAGATGGGCACGAGAAGAAACTCGGAGTCGTGCAGGTAATGGCCCGTCTCAAAAATTCCCGTGATGGTCAGCTCCTTGGGCAAAACCACTTCGCGCAACTTGTCGATCGCCTTCCGCTCGTCCTCGCCCTTGGTGGTTTCCAGTCCTTTGATGCCATCCAGGATTTCTCCGAGGTTGCCCGGCGAATAAACCGTCAGTTTGTCTCCGACATCGATCTGAAGTTTGCGGGCGAGTTCCACTCCGATGACCGCGGAGTCTCCCTCCAAATCGAGCGTGCCTTTCTTGATGAACTTTTTCAAAGGCACCACCTTCTCTTCTTCCACCGGATCGATGCCGCGGATGAGCGGGGCCAGCCGGCGCGTTTGGAATTCCACGATCACGGGACCCTGGACATAGGGAGCGGTCCCGACAACGCCCGGCGTGTTCCGGATTTTTACCGTCAGATCGCGCCAGTTGCGCAAAACATCTTCAGTGCTGACCAGGATGTGGGCGTCGAAATCGATCACCTTTTGCCGGAGCTCGCGGTCGAACCCCGTCATGACAGAGATGACGAGAATCAGCACCATGACCCCCAGCATCACACCGAGGACCGAAATGAGAGTGATGATCGAGACAAACGTGCGCTTCGGTTGCAGATAACGAAGCGCGAGGAAAAGGCTGAACGGAAGTTTCAAAATAGGCAGACGTTTCTAACTTGCGAACGACCCCCGCGCAAGCTGGCCGGCCTCAATGTTTAATCGAATGGGCCTGCAAATCTTCCAGATCGACAAACTCGAGCACGGACGAATGGGTCGCTTCGAGGTCGACCGGCGCGGCGCGGCCACGGTCCAGGGCAGCTTTCCATCGGGTGACGCAGACGCACCACCGGTCTCCCGGCTTTAGTCCGGGGAAACCCCAGTCGGGCATCGGAGTCACCAGATCGTTTCCATCGAGGACTGAGAAATCGAGAAACTCCTCGGTGACTTCCACGCAAACGGTGTGAAGCCCGAGATCTTCCGGGCCGGTCCGGCAATATCCGTCACGATAAAATCCCGTCATCGGGTCGCGGCAACAGCAGCGCAATTCGGTGCCAAGAACATTCGTTACCATGGGGGATGGTACGCTAGGAGCGGCGCTTTCCAAACTGGTGGGAATTGATTGTAGCGACGCCGCTCTGTCGGCGTAAAACGCGTTACCTGCGATGATGGCGTTGTTAACGGCGACAGAGCGCCGTCGCTACAAAAGAGACAACGGCGGTTTGTAAACCGCCGCTCCCTGTTCCACCAGTTCAGAGCGATGACGGCGCGCGAACAAATCATCACTTACTGGCTTTGCCCGGCGGAACCGGCCCGCAGTCATTTCGCGACGCTCGTCCGCGATTTGGCGGCCCGTTTCGACGCGCCTGTTTTCGAACCGCATGTCACGATTTACGTAACCGGGGCGGAACGGGAAAAGCCGGGCGAGATCCTCAGGAACCTTTTTCCGAAGCGACAGCCGTATCGCCTCAGCGTTTTGGGATTGGATTACTCAGACAAATTCACCCAAACGCTTTTCGTCCGCTTTGCACCTCTGGCCGACCTGGCCCGCCTGAACGAAGATTTGCGGCGCGCCTCGGCTGCACCAGGCGATTACGAGCTGAACCCGCATCTCAGCCTGCTCTACACAACAATGGACGTTCAAACCAAACGCGAGCTTGCAGGTTCGATCACCCTGCCATTTGGCAATGTTACCTTCGACACCGTGAAGGCCGTTCTCAGCCCGGCGCGAATTGATTCGCGAAAGGATGTGGAAAGCTGGCGGGTGGTCGCCGAAGAAGAGGTTGGCCGATGAAGGCGAAGATTTTTGGGGAACACGACGAGGCGACGATTGCTCAGATCGAGCGGTGTGTTGCCGCCGGCGGCGAGCGCGCCGTCTTGTGCGCGGATGGGCATAAAGGCTACGCGCAGCCGATTGGCGGCGTGGTGGCGTACATCGACAAAATTTCTCTCTCGGGAGTTGGGTTCGATATCGCCTGCGGAAATTTGGCCATTCTAACCGATGCCACCCGTTCGCAAGTCGCCCCGGCGATGGAAGAGATCATGAACGACGTTGTCCGGGATGTCTCGTTCGGCATCGGGCAAAAGAGTAAGACCCGGGTCGACCACGAACTTTTCGATGATCCCGCCTGGCAGATTTTGCCTTTGCGCGACCTGAAGCAAAGCGCCGCGAACCAGCTGGGAACGGTGGGCGGCGGGAATCATTACGTTGATATTTTTGCCGACGAATCCGATCGCATTTGGGTCGGCGTCCATTTCGGGTCCCGAGGGCTCGGACACAAAACGGCGACTCATTTTCTCAAGGCGGCAGGAGGCAAGGACGGGATGGACGTGCCGCCCACGGTCGTGCTCGAGGCGTCACCCCTTGGAGAAGATTACATCGCGGCGATGACTCTCGCAGGGCGTTACGCATACGCTGGCCGGGAAGCGGTCGCGCGGCATGTGGTTCGCGGGATTCTGCGGGCCAACGCCCTCGAGGAAGTCCACAATCATCACAACTTTGCCTGGCGCGAAGAACATGTCGGGGAGCAATACTGGGTGGTGCGAATGGGCGCCACGCCGGCGTTTCCGGGACAGAAAGGATTCATCGGCGGCAGCATGGGCGATGATGCGGTGATCATCGAAGGAGTTGATTCGCCGCTTTCTCGGGAAGCGCTCTTTTCCACGGTGCATGGCGCCGGCCGCGTGATGTCCCGGACGGCAGCGAAGGGAAAGTTCGTCAAGGTCGGCGGCAAACGCATCCGCAAGGAAGGGCTCGTCCGGCACGATGAAATGATGAAATGGATCGCGGACAAGCAGGTCGTCCTGCGCGGCGGCGATCTCGACGAAGCGCCGCAAGCTTATCGCCGCCTGCCCGATGTTCTCGCCTCACACGCTGGAACGATCCGGATTTTGCACACCCTCACGCCGCTCGGTGTCGCGATGGCCGGAAAGGATATCGTCGACCCTTACAAAGACTGACAAAAAAATTAGCGACTTAATGATTAAGTGAATTAACGATTGCCAGAGCCACGCCCCGCGTACTCTTCAATTCGTTAAATCACTAAGTCGCTAAATCACTAAATGAACGACGTCGTCGGCATCGATCTCGGGACCACAAATTCGCTTATCGGCGTGATGGACTCGGGATTTCCGATCCTGATCGCGGACAGGAACGGAGCGCGAATGACGCCTTCCGTCGTCCACTTCCCGGCGGAGGGCGCGCCTCTGGTTGGCCAATCAGCGGCCCGAATGCGCGTTCTGAAGCCGAGGGACACGATCTATTCCATCAAACGCTTTATGGGCCTGCGGGGCGACGAACTCCGGGAAGCTGACCTGGAGGTTTCGTACGCGCTCGAACGCAAAAGCGGACAACCGGTTCGGATTGACGCCAACGGGCGAAGCTATTCGCCCGAAGAAATTTCCGCGTTGATCCTGGGAAAAGTGAAGGGCGACGCCGAGACCGCGCTCGGCCATTCGATTTCCAGAGCAGTCATCACCGTGCCGGCCTATTTCAACGACGCCCAACGGAGCGCGACCAAACGCGCGGGTGAGCTCGCCGGCTTCGCGGTGGAGCGCATCGTGAACGAACCCACCGCAGCCGCGTTGGCCTATGGCCTGGACAAATTGAAAGGCCAGCACAGGATCGCGGTTTTCGATCTTGGCGGCGGCACATTCGATATTTCGATTCTCGAATTGAACAACGGCGTCTTCGAAGTGCTCGCCACGAACGGCAACACCCGGCTCGGAGGAGACGATGTCGATCGAGCTCTGCTCGAGTCGATTTCGGAAACCGGCCGTAACGCAGCCAGCTCAGCTGGCGAGGCCGGGCTTTCAAAGCGGAGACCGGAAAGCATGACCCGACTCCTGAAAGCACTAGTCGAAGCGAAGCATCGACTTTCGACTGAAGAAGAGGTTTCGATCGACATCCCTTTCTTCGACGGCGCAAAGAGTTTCCATTATCTTCTCACCCGCGACGAGCTTGAGAGAATTGCGCGGCCAATCATCGAACAAACACGCGCTCACTGCCGGCGTTCGCTCGCCGACGCGAAGACCGCTCCGGCCGATTTGGACGAAGTGATTTTGGTCGGCGGGATGACCAGAATGCCGCTGGTGCGGAGGATCGTTGCAGAACTATTCGAACAACCGCCGAACACCTCCCAGAATCCGGACGAAGCGGTGGCGATCGGGGCGACTATCCAGGCGGGAATTCTCTCGGGAGCCGTCCGGGACGTGGTGCTTCTGGACGTTACCCCTCTCTCATTGGGCATCGAGACATTCGGTGGGTTGATGAATGTGATCATTCCGCGCAACTCCACCATCCCGATCAAGGCTGGCGAAATGTTCACGACGGCGGTGCATCACCAGCGACGGATGTCGATCAAGGTGCTTCAGGGAGAACGTGAGATGGCCCGGGACAACTGGCCGCTGGGACATTTCGAGATTGAATTTGAGCCGGCGCCAAAAGGCGTCGCTCGCGTCGGTGTCCAATTCGAAATCGACGCGAACGGTCTTCTCCATGTCCTGGCCCGTGACACGAAAACTGGCCTCGAAAAAATTGTCGAAATTAACAGTGCCGTTGATGTCTCGGACGAAGCGGTCGAAGCAATGATTTCGGAGTCGCTTGAGCACGCTTTTGAGGACATGAGCGAACGCGTCTGGACGGAAGCAAAACTAAAGTCCGAAGAAATGCTCGGTGCCGTGGAAGCAGCCTTTGAGCGGATTGGCGACGCTCTCGACGCGAGCGAACGAGAAGCGATCCTCCTCGCCGTCAGCGGCGTCCGAGAGGCTTTGCTAAGCAACGACGCAAGAAAACTAAAGACCGCCAATGCCACCCTGGACGAGGCAACGCAGGGGTTGGCGGCAGCGGTCGTCGAAAAAGCAATCCAGGCTGCAGCGTCAAGAACCTGACGACGGCGAAGGTGTTGGAGAAGGCGTGGCCGCAGGATTTGCCGCGCTTGCCTTTGCCATTGCCTCCTCGAGCAGTTTTTTCTCTTCCGGAAATATCGGGCCCGCCTGGGCTGCCCTGATGTATGCCTGGGCAGCGGCGAGCTGGTTCTCATCGATCAGCAGCACCGCGGCATAGACGGCAGCGTGCGGATCATGGACTCCCTCAGGGGGTAGTTTCTTGATGATTGCGATACCCTCCGCGGTGCGGCCGAGAACGTAAAGGGAGAAGGCGTAGGTCATCGCGGCATTTATTTCACCGGGCGCGCGATCGTAAGTTTCCTTCGCGACGCGATGGCCTTCGGCTGGATTCTGATCAACCAGCAGGGCAAGGCGGGCATAATTCGCCGCCGCGCCTATCTCGTTGGGAGAACTTTCATGGAGGCGCTGGGCGATGCGATAGAGATTGGTAAGGTCGTTGGTCGCGCGATAGATCCGGAACAGAGCGTCGAGCGCTTCCCGCCGGAGCGGTGCATCCTTTGAGACGCGCAGCCAGAGCTGCTCCGCTTCGAGAGGCAAATTCCATTTCGTCGCCAGCCGAGCGAGGTTAACCTCACGATCCGTCCGATCGGCTGCAGCCCGTTCGGCCGAACGCCAAAGCGACGAGAACTCGGCATCGGAAGAGCTCTGGCGAGATTGCTTCGAACCGTAAGCCTGATAAGCCAGTCGGAGATATTCCGAATCGTCCCAGGTGCCACTCCGCGTCCACCGTTTCAGGCGCGACCAGTTCTTCGCCTCGACGAACGCGTCAGCGATCGCAATGGCCGGCGGTGGAGCGGCCGTTACTTCGGCCGGCAATTTTTCCATCCATTTGAGGACTTCAGCGCCGAGTCCATTCTTGTTCAGCCAATCCATGAGCAGGGCAAGATCGAGGGCGTTACGGGCAGCGATTGGTTTTACCTTTTCAAGAAGCGCGGAAAACTTTTTCTCATCCAGCTTTCGATAAAATTCGAGGCAGAGGAGATCATCGGCAAAAGTGACCTGCTGGCTCATTTGCAGGTCCTGCGCGAGGGTGTCGGCACGCTGAAGTTCGTTCTGCTGCACGGCGTCGCTGAGCAAAGCGCGCAAGGAGCCAGCTCTATACGCCGCGACCTTGCTCAGGCGATCCAAAACCTTGCGTGATTCTTCTCTCTTCTCCGGGACGGGCGATCGAATCCGAAGGACCCCGAGGTTAAACTGGTAGAGCTCGTTCGCCGGCTCCTTCTCCAGCGCCGCGGCGAAATGCATTTCGACGTCGGCGTCGTTACCCTGAGCCCGGGCAAGCCAGCCGGCCACGACGTGATAGGAAGCGCGGTCGCGTTGAGCGGGGGCCACCTTTTCGAGCGCTTTGCGCGCGGTATCAAGCTGGCCAAACCGAAGTGCAGCTGAGGCAAGATTAAGC
>JBAPMH010000197.1:0-2661 GCA_049278515.1 Chthoniobacterales bacterium | reverse complement strand
GGCGACCAGCAGGTCGATTGGTTCCAGTTGCCCAATACCGACCACCCGGCCATTCCGCAAAACCTCTATCGAATGAGAGGCGGCGCGACCAATGACGAGCGCTTCGAACAGATCGGGCAATCGTGGCTCAAGCACGCATTTTTTGCGTTGCAGCTCAACCAGTGCGGCTTCGGTTGCATCTCCGCCGGCGGCAGCGGTACTCATTTGGGCGTTGGCTGCTCGGATCCCTACGATGCGAGCAAGAATGGCGACCAGAACGACCTGGGCTCCAGAGCGTGGGTGAATCCTTTCACCGGCGTGTTCCCCTCAACTGCCGCCAACCACAGCGGCCATACCCACACGGCCACCTCGCACATGATGGTGGTCGAGGTTAACGACCTGGTTCCGGCAATGAATCCGGGCGCGACCTACTTTGCCGAAGCGCAATACGTGACTCCGCACGAATACGCGTGGTGCCAGTCCCACTCGGGCCAGTGCAACATGTATAACAACGTTTCTTATCGCCGTTACACCGTCAACAACTCGGCGAGTCCGTTCAGCTTTACAGCGATGGGAAGCACCGTGCGCACAACTCCGGCCCTCAACGCCTGGACGGGAGCGACCATTCAGACAATCGAACCCGCCCCCGGAGTCGATGGCCGGGCCTTTCTGGCCTACAAAGTGACGGGCCCTGTTGCCGGACTTTACCACTACGAATACGCCATCTATAACCAGAATCTCGATCGCGGGATCCAATCCTTCACTGTGCCGAGACTCCTCATCCCAGGCATCAGCGGAATCGATGCCGGAGAACAGAACATCGGATTCCACGCCCCGGCGCAACATCCCGGATTTGCCAACGACGGAACGCAAGGAAGCGCAGGATACAGCAACGCCCAATGGACTTTCACCTCCGGCGCCTTCAGCCTGACCTGGAGCTCGGAAACCTTTGCCCAGAACCCGAACGCGAACGCGATTCGCTGGGGCACATTGTATAATTTCCGGTTCGATACCACCACTCCGCCGGCCGCTTCGGATGCGACGGTCGGCTTCTTCAAGACCGGTTCGCCAATTACCGTTCCGATCCAGGGCCCGGCCCCGACCGGCGGCCCTTCGCCGACACCACCTGCGACACCGACACCTAGCCCGACCACCACACCGACTGCTACGGCCACCCCGACAGCTACACCCGCCTCCACCGCCTGCGACCAGGTGTTTCTCGAGAACTTCGATAGCGTGACTCCTCCGGCGCTGCCGGGAGGCTGGAGCAGCACAACCTGGGTAACAACAACCGTAAATCCCGATACTCCGCCAAATGACGCCTTCGTCGACGATCCCGCCGTCGTCAGTGACAAGTACCTGTTCTCACCGCCCCTTGCCATTTGTTCCTCTTCGCCCCACGTCTCCTTCCGGAACAATTACGATCTGGAGGCCAGTGGAGGCCAATTTTTCGACGGCGGTGTCCTGGAAATCTCCTCACCCAATTTGAATGGAGGAGCTTTCACCGATATCACCGATCCCGCGGTCGGCGGCAGCTTCGGCTCCGGCGGCTACAGTGGCGAGATCGACGGCAGCTCCCAGAATCCGCTGGCGGGACGGCAGGCCTGGAGTGGCAATTCGGGTGGATACATCAACACGGCGGTGAACCTGGGGCCGAACATCAATGGACAAACCGTCCGGCTAAGATTCCGTATGGGCTCAGGCACAAACGGCGCCGGTGTCGGGTGGCGCATTGACACCTTCACGTTCATAGGGATGAGCGTGTTTTCAGGGCCTCCTCTAACGCCGACGCCGACGCCTACTCCTTCGGCTACTCCTACGGCAAGCCCCACTCCGACTTCTACTGCTTCTCCTCCGCCGAGTCCCACCCCCACCCCGGCCAATCCGGTTTCGTTCTTCGCCGCGAAAGACAACACTCTTTATGAAAACGCGACCGGGCAGGTCAGCAACGGCAAGGGCATTTATTTCTTTGCCGGGAAGACCGCCGGGGGCGCGAGTAATTCCCTGCGCCGCGCCGTGGTGGCGTTCGATCTCAGCTCGATACCTTCCAACGCCACGATTACGTCAGCGACCTATTCGATGGCCCTTTCCCAAAGTGGTCCTGGAACCGCGGGCGCTAACATCTCCCTGAACAAGGTCTTGCGGAATTGGGGCGAGGGCGCATCCGACGCCGGCTCGCCCGGCGGCCAGGGAGCCCCGGCCCAAACCGGCGATGCAACCTGGCTCCATACCTTCTTCAATACCAGCTTTTGGACCAATCCCGGCGGCGATTTCTCGCCGGCCGCCAGTGCCACTACGTTCGTCTCCGTCGAGGGCACCGTTTACGAGTGGAGCGGCAGCGGTTTGCTCGCGGACGTCCAATCCTGGGTTTCGAATCCCGCCGGTAACTTTGGCTGGATCATCATCGGCAACGAAATCGACCCCGGTAGCGCCGATCGATTTAACAGCCGCGAAAACAGCGCTAATCCGCCTCGATTGATCCTCACGTTTGAGGGCGCGACACCTACCCCTACACCTACCCCTACCCCTACAGCTACAGCTACAGCTACACCGACGCCGGGGACGCAGGCCCTCAACCTGTCCACTCGGATGCGAGTTCAGACCGGTGATAACGTCGGCATCGGTGGCTTCATCGTCACAGGTAACGCTCCCAAACGCGTCCTGCTCCGGGCGATTGGACCT
>JBAPMH010000196.1:0-1531 GCA_049278515.1 Chthoniobacterales bacterium | reverse complement strand
GTATTGGATCCGACTCGATGGCGGGCGATCCAGCGGGATCAGACGGAGATGGCTCGGTCGACATACATGGATACCGCATCTACAAACGTCTCGTGTCGAGTCTGGAAGAGAGGGCGTTGACCCTCGGCGACGACCCGCGGGCGTTGCTGCTTGTCCAGATATCACGACGTCGGGAACTCTCCGCTTCATACGAGGCGCTCATGGAGAAGTGGCGACGAGAAGGGCGAAGCGCCGACACGTGCTCCGTTATCGGCGCGATCGCTTGGTGGCTTCGAGGCATGCAAGCGGGACGAGAAGAGACCGAATCAGTGACCGCGGAGGTCATCTCGGCCACGGTTGAGTGGCTCTTGTCGAGCCCGGACATCACGAAGGGGATCGGATGAGCATCGAGGTCTCGTGCGAGAGCGAGGACGCCACATTCTTCCCGGCGGGACAGGACCAGCTATTTGGCGTGTTGACTAGTCCGGTCCTCCATGCTCGAGGGATCGCTCTGATCATGTTGGCGGGGGGAGCTACCCTCTCTTTCGACGTCAATCGGTGGCCGGTACGACTCTGCCGGCGCGCAGCCGCACTTGGGCTCCACGCCTTCCGCTTCGACTATCACGGGTTCGGGGAAAGCGCGGGGAACACCGAGCGATTCGACCTGGCGTACCCCTTCGTTCGTGATGCCCAAGCAGCGATGGATTGGCTCGAGGGTCTGGGCCTGAATCGGTTCGTGCTTGTCGGTTCCTGTTTCGGCGCCAGGACTGCCCTCTCGGCCGCACAACATCGCGGCGTTGTCGCTGTTGCACTTGTTTCGCCGCCTATACGAGACTTCGAGATGGGCGAACGGTCGGTGATACGGTTGACCTCTGAGCTGAGCCTCCCTGCCTATGTCAGGCGGGCCGTCCAGCCAAGGATCTTACGCGGGCTTATTCACGGTCAAGGACGGCGCTATCGCAAGATCGCGTGGGAAAGGCTGAGGAAGGTCGGTGGGTTTCGGTCTCACCTGCAGGCTGAGAGTTGGCGCTCCCGATACGAGGTGAGCCGCAACTTCCTGGAGCCGCTATCGATCCTCACGCAACGTAAGACTCCTCTGCTCTTCATCTTCGGATCGGACGACGACCTCCTAGAGGAGTTCGATCGTGCGTTTCCTTCCCACACCGGCTTGGGGCTTCGGGAAGCTGAAAACGTGGCCGTGGTTGAGTTGCCCGGAGAGGTGCATGGGTTCAAGTCCATAGCAGTCCAAGACGCGGTCGTCGAATGCCTATCGTCGTGGATCGATTCTCCGATCTTTGAACTGACCGGCGCCGGAGGATCTGGCCTGGAGGACGGCAAGGCATGAGTCCCCAGATCGACGCGCAGGACAACCTTGAGACCCGATCGCAGGGACCAAGTGGTGCGTCTGTGAGTGCCGCGTTCGAGCGGTCGCCGCTCGTTCTGTCTCGCCGGGTCGGCGCGTCGTGGCTCGTGACTACGCTCGACGACCCGGACGTTCATGAGCTGCAGGGTGGCGCTGCGCTCGTTTGGGGGCGCCTGGACCGCCCAACCT
>JBAPMH010000195.1:0-5894 GCA_049278515.1 Chthoniobacterales bacterium | reverse complement strand
CTGAATATTCTCTCCGACGCTTTTGCTCCAGCCGCGATGCAACCCGCGTAGCGTCGCGCGATTACGATCGCTCGCTAACCTGGCTCTCAGCATGTGCCGTCGAAACGCGGGATCAAGCCGTGGATATCGAAGCGACTTATAAAGCGCGAGAAATCGAAGGGTTTCTCGACCTTCATTTCTATCGCAAGATCGGCTTTCGGCTGGCGCGCCTGTTCGCCCGGGCTGGTCTTACCCCAAACGCCGTCACTCTTTTGGGGACCGCGGCCGGCATCACTGCGGGACATCTTTATTTCTATCGAGATCTTACGACAAACGTTGCGGGCATGGTTCTCCACGTTCTCGCGAATACGATGGACAATGCAGATGGACAGCTCGCGCGTCTCACTAACCGCCAAAGCCCCAGTGGGCGGGTTTTGGATGGGATTGGCGACAATCTGGTTTTCGGGAGTATCTATGTGCATCTTTGTTTGCGGGTTGTGGCGGAAGGAGGATCGGCTGGAGTTTGGTTAATTGCTTTGCTGGCGGCTCTGAGCCATTCGGTGCAAAGTGCGGCCGCGGAGTTTTGTCGCGATGCCTATCTGCGATTTGCCGTGGGAAAATCGGGCTTGTTCGATTTATCGTCCGATCTGCGGCCGCAATATGAGAGAATGACCTGGAGCAAACACTTCCTGAAAAAACTACTGCTCAGAGTCCACCTTAATTACGTTGTCGAACAAGAGATGGTTTGCCCGGGTTGTGTCCGTTTGGAAGAGACGGCGCGAACGGTTTTCGCAGGGGAAGTGCCTCATTCCTTTCGAGAGGGTTACCGGAAAAGGAATTGGAAGATGATCCGTTTACTTAATTTCTTCAGAACGAACTCCCGGATGTTCCTGCTTTTTCTGTTTCTTTTCCTGGGCTGGCCGGTCTGGTATTTCACGGCCGAACTCATCCCCTTGAACATTTTCCTCGTTGTTCTCCTCCTCCGGCAGAATGCAATCTGCCGCCAAATGGAATTGCTGGTGACAGATCATGCCTCCGATTGAAGTTACCCAGGTAAATTCGCCGAAGGAGCAGGGGGAATTCATCCGGTTCCCCTGGCGAATTTACGCGAACGACCCGGCCTGGGTGCCCCCGCTCATCATCGAACGCAAAGAGTTTCTCAGCCGGAAACACCCGTTTTTCGCGCATGGCGATGCCGCGCTTTTTCTCGCCCGCTCCGGCGCCAAAATCGTCGGTCGGATCATGGCCAGCGACGATCCCAACTATAACGCGATCCATGACACCAACACCGGGTGTTTTGGAATGTTCGACTCAATTGACGATCAAGAAGTCGCGAACGCCTTGTTTGATGCCGCCGAGGGATGGGTCCGCGGCAAAGGCCGCACCGAGATCATGGGACCGATCGATTATTCGACGAATTATCTTTGCGGTTTGTTGATCCACGGCTTCGAACACCCGCCGACCCTCCTCACTTCGCATAATCCTCCCTACTATGCCGCTCTGATCGAGCGATGGGGATTCGAGAAAACGATGGACCTTTATGCCTGGTGGTTTTCGGATCCGAAGGAAGCCGCTGCCCGGCTGCGGCGTCTCATGTCACGAATGAAGAACCGCCAACCGGCAGTGCTTCGGCAGGCAGACACGAAGAATCTGGACGCGGAAGGCCAGCGCATCCGTGCCATCTACAATCAAGCCTGGAGCAAGAATTGGGGCTTCGTTCCGTTCAGCGAAGCGGAGATGGCCTACATGACCAAGGAGTTGAAACCGATCGTCGAGCCAGAGCTGACCTTATTGGCGGAAGTCGACGGCGAACCGTTGGGTTTTATTCTGGCTGTGCGTGACATCAATGTTGCGCTGCAAAAGATTAACGGACGTCTCACCTGGTTTGGGCTGCCCATTGGTTTGGCCAAGCTTCTTTATTACAAGAACCGGATAAAGAGATACCGGCTGATCGCGCTGGGTGTCGTCGAGAAGTATCGCCGGCACGGGATCGCGGAGGCCCTGGTTTTGCGCGTCATCGAAGAGGCGATGATCAAACGGGGAATTACCGGTGAGCAGAGCCTGACGCTCGAGAACAACTTCATGATCAATCGATTTCTGGAAGCGATCGGCGCGCAGAAATACAAGACCTACCGGATCTACCGGCGCCGGTTGACCGAAGACGAGCGTGCCTGATGGCTGGGATCCAATCGCTCCGGCGGGTTTTGATCGTGGCCGACGAATCAGCGGATTGGATGGTCGCGGGGCTGCGCCAGTTGGAAAGGCTCGCCCTTTCCATTGACGAATTCGCCCTGGAGAATAAGGAAACGGCGCCCGTTCAGGTCTGTATTCTGTGGCGACCCGACCTCGACCAATCGCAACGATGGGCGCCAAGTCACGAACGGCTGACCAGAGTTGCGTTTACCGCGGAGCTCGATGGGGAAGCCTTCGATCTTGTTCTCGCCACCCGGCTTTTTCTTTATCGCAAGGCCATTGGACCGCTGCTGGAAATGTCGGGTTCCTCGCGCGGGATTCTTTTCGGGAGCGAACAGGAAAATGCCTGGAGCAGCTGCTCCCGGCTGGTCGAATCGTTGCCCCATTTCCAGGAAGGAGCATGGGAATATATTACGAACGGGGAACAGATCGATGAGGTCGAGGTAAAATTTCTGCGCGGTAGCGGCAAATCCCAGGACGGTTTGGTTTCCCGATATTTGAATCGCCCCATTTCCCGGGTCGTCACCCGTCTTCTTCTGCGGTTCCCGACAACTCCCAACGGCTGGACCCTGTTCATTGTTGCGATCCCGATCGTTGGATCGCTGATCCTGCTGAACGGCAGTTATTGGGCCTTCGTTTGGGGCCTCATCCTGTATCAGGTTTATAGCATCCTGGATGGCTGCGACGGTGAGATCGCGCGAGCGAAATTCTTGGAAAGCGAACGCGGACGGCAGCTCGACGGCCGCTGCGACATCCTGAGCAACATTCTGCTGGTGCTTGGACTCGGAGTCGCGCTTTCCCGGCAGGCAACATTGGCCCTTCATGTCGGAAGGTTCTATCTCTTCGAAGGAATCCTTGCCGCTGCTCTGATCGGTCTGAATGAGTTGTGGCTGGCCCGAAGAAAACCCGGATCGAGCCAGGAAAAGGTCGGGCCGTTGGGCGATACGCTTTATCCGCGTCACCGCGAATTGGTGGCGCGCTCGGGGTTGCTATTTTTTGGGGAGACCTTTGTCTCGTGGCTGATCCAGCTGACGAAGCGAGATGTTGCCATTCTCTTCTTTGTTTTTCTCGCGCTGATTGGGCTGCCTGCCTTGATTTTGCACCTGCTCCTTATCGTGACGGCAGTGACTTTGGCGTTGTCACTGAAGAGCTCTTCGTTCTCCTAGGCGCATGGCTTCCTGCTCAGCGCGCGCCAGCATCGCCGGCGTATCGACGTCCTGCCACCAGGCTTCGCCGATATCAACGGCCAGCGCGTTTCCCTCCTCCGCCATCAGGCGCACCCCATCCGCCAGGCTGCAATCGTTGTCTTTCCGCGCGCGGCGCAGGTAATCGAATATCATCTCGGGGCAGACAAAAATTCCCGTGTCGATCGCGTCGTAATTTTCCAGGGTCTTTCCGATCGCGACGATGACGTTGTCGCGTGTTCGAACTTTCATCGCGTCCTCCAGATCGAAGATCGAATCGACTTTGCGGTCGACGGCGAGGTTCAGCCGGCTCAAGTCCGCTTCCGCCGCAAGCCGCTCGAGAATCGAGGATTCAAAGAGGTGGTCCCCCATCGCGAGAAAAAACGGGGAGTTCACTGTTCCCGCCGCGGTGAGGAGCGAGATTCCATTTTGCTTTTGCCAGTTCGGATTCGGGATGGCGCGGAACTGCATCTGGGAGGGAAGAAGCGGAGCCACGGCGGCAGCCAACTCGTTGCCGTTGGGGCCGACCACGGCGTGCAAGGTTTTGACCCCGGCCCTCGCGAACGAATCGATCGCATAGGAAATCAGCGGCCGGCCGGCGATCGGGATGAGAGGTTTCGCAATTGTGTCGGCCGAGCCGCGCAAACGCGAGCCGGTCCCCGCCATGAGAATGACTGCGTCCGTGATGTTCAATTCCGCAGCCCGTAATATTTCTGCAATCCCCACACTCGCACGCGCTGGGGCAGAAAACGGAAGATAAGCGGAGCCACGATCGTTTGGAACGAGTCGCCGACCGTGATCCGGGGCGGCGGATTCGCGGCGTCGATCAGCTTGGCAATGCTTCGCGCGACTAATTCCGGCTGGGGCGCGGCTTTCATGTTGCGATCGACCACGCGCCAGGCCTGCTCGACCCGCGCGGTGTAACGGGCGTCGCCACCATCGGTTTTTTCGACGGCGTCGTTGAAATCGGTCCGGATATCGCCGGGCTGCAGATCGATAACGCGAATGTCCGAGCCCGCGAGCTCCAGTTGCAGCGACATGGTAAACGAAGCCATCGCAGCCTTGGCCGCGTTGTAAGCGCCCATGAAGGGAACAGGAAGGCGTGAAGCAAGCGAGGTCACGTTGATGATGCGGCCGCCGCCTTGTTTGCGCATGGCGGCGAGCGCGAGCCGGCAAAGCTCGATGTGGGCGAAGACCAGGATTTGGAATTGGGCCTGCACTTCTTCCGGGGAGAGGAGTTCCCCCGGCCCAAAGTGGCCGCTGCCGGCGTTGTTAATCACCACATCGAAGTGCCCCGCCTGATTCAACGCCTTGGCAAAGCTGCCCCCGATCAAATGTTGATCGCACAAATCCAGCGCGATGGGATGAAGGCGAGGAATTTCAGGAAGACGCGCGATATCCCGGGAGGTTCCCCAGACTTCATGGCCCTGAGCGGCCAGTAATTTCGCGGTCGCCAAACCGATGCCGGCGCTCGCTCCGGTGATAAAGACACGTTTCATGGACCTATCATTGCGAATTGCATCGCGACCATTCCTATTTTAGGGGCAGGTCCGATGCAAGAACACCTCGCGTCCTCGCGTGAACCAATCCGGGTCGCCCTGGACGCGCGCTACGTTCGTGAGAAACCGAGTGGGATCGGGGCTTACGTTCACGCTTTGGTTGAGCGGTTGCCCAATCTGGCGCCCTCCGATCGCTTTTTCTTTTGGGCGCATCCGCTGGCCCCCCGGCCGCTTTCGCCTGCGGCAAACACGTCTTCAGTGGTCGTTAGGGCTGGGCCGAATTCGCCCTGGCCGCTCCTTTGGCCCGGGCGCTACGCCTCATTCGCCGATGTCGATGTCTTCCACGGTCCCCATAACCTGATGCCTCGCGGTCTCCCATGCCCGAGTGTGGTAACGATTCACGATGTGATGGCGATCGAGATGCCCGGCCTGCATTTACAAGGCCTCGAACGGGTCGCGAAGAGTGTGTATTACCGGCAGGCCATTTGGCGCGCGCTCCGCCACGCGACCCGTTTGATCGCGCAAAGTAAAGCGACCGCCGATCGCATTTGCGCGGTCTGTCCAGAGGCGGCCGCGCGTTTGAGCGTGATTTCACTGGGGCCGGACGCCGACTTTCGCCCGCCGGAAGATTTGTCCGCGGCGAAGGCGCGAGCTGCGAATCTGATCGGAACGGAGTCGCCCTACGTGCTGCTCGTGGGGGCCAACACCGCGAGCAAACGGCACGATCTGGCGATTGCTGCTTTCGCGGCCGCGGTCCCGCCGCCTTGGCGGCTTGTGCTTGTCCAGCGACGTAAAGGCCGGGGCGCGCTTGTTCGGCTGGCGAATCGCTTGCACGTGGCTGATCGGATTATCTGGCTGGAAACGATCGCGCGTGAGGACCTGGTCACGCTGCTTCAAGCCGCCGAGGGGCTGATTCAACCTTCGGTGTACGAGGGGTTCGGACTGCCGGTTTTGGAAGCGATGGCCTGTGGCTGTCCCGTGGTGGCGAGCGATATCGCGCCGTTTCGTGAAGTCACAGCTGGCGCCTCCCTTCTTTTTC
>JBAPMH010000194.1:0-3127 GCA_049278515.1 Chthoniobacterales bacterium | reverse complement strand
CACATACTCCTTGTAGCCGACGACGTAGATGCGTTCCCGCCAATCGAGCGGGTCGGACGCGGGGGCCTCGGTTCCCGGAGAGAAATAAATGCGAAATTCTTTCGTGTTCGGCGCCTGAAGCATCTGGTCCAGGGTCCACTTCCAGCGGACGCGTAATGGCAGGACCTTGTTACGATCGATGGCTCCATGGCGCGGCCGGGATGGAGTCCACCACTCATGTCCGATCTTGGTCCACCAAGTGTCAAAGACAGCGTCACGCAGCAGGAGCGGATCGTCGGGATCGAGCGCAGTGGCTTCGACGCCAGGAGGCCGCGGCGGCGGCCTCTTGTCGAGCAGGCGGACGGCGAAGGGATTGATTTGTCTCTCCTTCGGAGGATCGACGTAATACCAGGGCTTCGGCGCAGGCGGGTCAGCCTGCGGCCAGAGCCATTGCCGCCATGCGCCGGGGGCGCCAATGGCACTGTGCCGCCCGAAGATATCCACGGCGCTGAGGCCGTAGCTGTACCAGCCTTCGGCAAGTCCGGGATCAAACGCCATGAGCGGGAACGGCGGCCAGTCGCTCGCCCGCTCGCGTTGTGTCCCGTTGGAAACCGGAGTTTCCGTCGCCATGATCAGCCGGTCGGCGGTGAGCCGACGATAAATGGTCGATGGCGGCGGGCTCGCCGGCTGCTTCGTGCCAAGCTTGGCCCGCCAGAGGTGATAACCTATCGGCCCTCCGGGGAGCAGCGTGCCATCCGGCGCGGCATCAATCGTCCAAGTGAGACCCGCCATGCATCGGTTTGGGGCCCTCTTCAGCGGGGTCGCAGCATCGCTTCCCGTGGTGTCGCCAGGCAGCGCATAAACGCTGGGCGCAGCGGGCGGCGCGAGTGGTGGCTCGTTTTCCAATTTTTTTCCAAACGTCACCCAGACGTCGACATCATCAGGCAGAGGCGTGTCTGGAGTTACAGCTGCGAGCGCGGCCAAGGCAGCCTCCGTCTTCCCGTGATACTGGCCGTGATGGTCCGCCATCACCAGGTAGTCACAGGTAGCTCCAAGTTCCGCCGTGCGGTCGACGAAATAGAGCCCGACCATCATCGCGATTGCGGGATGCAGCGAGGCGACCAGGACGAGATCGAGCGGGCGCAACTCCGGCATATCCGGGACTTCCGGCCCGGGCACGGCGGCATGGCAGAATTTCGTTCGACCGGACATGGGTGGACCGGGCGGTCCGTCTTTGACGAGATCTTTAAGGATATTGTTTAGATCGAGGAATTTTTCTCCGATCCAGTCGGCCGCGAGGCCGTAGAGAATTCGGCTTTCCGCCAGGCTCTCGGCTTGCGCGAATGTCGCCGGTTTGCCTGGACAGGGATAGGCGGCATGCTCGACCGGCAGGCAGAGCGGTGTCTTGAGGAGCGATGTCCAATCGCGCGCGATATCCTGTGAAATGGCCACGATGCAGATGTCGATCAACGCGGCCGGCCCGCTTTCGATCTCGAGCGATGTCATGCGGTCGGCGGACAACACCGCAGTCACGACCTCGCCGGCCTGCCCGGAGATGGTTGTCTTCGTGACGGGAACTTGTCCGTCGAATGCCCGCAATTTGATCGGGCCGAGCATCGGCGGGTCGGGGAACTCCGGTATGTAACAAAAACGAAGAACGAAAGCCCGGCCCTTTAGAGCCACTACGTTGACGCTGGCGATCGCGCCGCCCGATAATTCAATCGTCTGCTTGCTCTCGCTCACGAAGACGGTTTTCCGAACGACGATATTTCCTCCTTCATCTAACGCGATGAGTTCCGTGGAAGGAGTAATGGGCCCCCGTAAAGTTGAGGTCAGTGTTGTTACCAGCCGGGACAGAATCCCAAGGAGGCTGCGAAGAAGGTTGCCAGCAACCCTCGGGACGGTGTCGTCCGAAACCGTTGATTGGATCAAGTCGATCTCGACGGAGGAGGCGTGGACCGGAAGCCGCACTCTAAGCTGGGTGGGGAAAACCAAGCCCGCGGTTTGCTTGATGAGACGGATTTCGCAGTTCGTGGCGGGGGTGCTCTCGATTCCTCCCAAAGCGGTAAACTCAACTTTCGCCGAAACGTATGGATTGGGATACAACCCGGGCGCAAGTTCGGTAAACGCGACGCATTTTTTTGTGGGCTGCGGCAGGGTCCTGCTCGTTTCGGCCGTGATGACACCACCACCGCCAAGCATTCCAAGTTTCACATGGAATTCTCGCGCGCGCTCCCCGGGCGGCAGCTCAAAGCGCAAAGAGTTGCGACCTCGCAGATCGAATTCAGACACGCCCGCTGGGGAAAATTGATCGAGAAACACGAGATCGGTATTGCTGCTAAAAACGCCGCCCGTGAAATCCGCCCGGACATTGTGCCACGGTCCGGGCTTCCATTCCTGTTTGAATTTGGAACTCAGGCAGCGCGGCTCGCTGGCGCTATGCTTGCGCCGGAAAAGATAATAACCGTGCCAGGGGAATCCCCGTTCGGGTGCGAAAGCGAAGCGGAGATGGACGCCCTTTGTCAGCTCCGGTTGGCCCGAGCCGAGTGGTGGCTGGTCCTTGACCACGCCGAGCGCGGCCATGACCAGGTTGTCGGTTTGTATCGCCATGGGGGGGGAACCCCTTTCGGCTGTGATGGTAGGCCCGCTGGAAGAAGCAATGCGAGCAGAAGTTTTCAGTCGGTTATTCGCGCAGAGTGTCTCGAAAACTTGATTACTGGGCCGAGGATGTAACTTGGCTGATGCGATATATTCCTTTTTTCTTACGGCGCGACGAATCTTTTCCGGGTCCGTTGCTCTCTTTCCCCGTTTGGCCGGCGCTCGGCGCTCTGATCTCTATGGCGGCGTTCATCCTTCCAGCCGGTCTCCTCGCCGCGGACGAAAAGGTGGAATTTCCGGCGGCCAGCCAGCACGCTCTCTTAAAGCAGCGCGTCGGCCTGACCGATGTGGAAGTGGATTATTCGCGGCCGAACAAGAACAACCGTCAAATCTTTGGTGGATTAGTCCCCTTCGACAAGATTTGGCGCACGGGCGCCAACCAGGCAACCCGGATCAAATTCAGCGGCAACGTTAAGTTCGGAGACAAGGAGGTTCCGGCCGGGGAATACGCGCTCTTTAGCCTTCCGGGCCAGAACGAATGGACCGTCAT
>JBAPMH010000193.1:0-4729 GCA_049278515.1 Chthoniobacterales bacterium | reverse complement strand
TCAACACTCGGGGGCTCGGGGGCGCGTTCGGAGAGGGCGGCGGGTGGAGGCACTCCTATCAGTGGGCTCTATCGCTCTGGCCGATCGCATACTCGATAAACCCCGCGTGTCCGCCACCTGAAGACATCACTGCCAGAGTCTATTATCCCGACGGTCGGACAATGGACCTCCGTGCGGAGCCCGAACCAACGCCGCACTACATGACGGTCGGCGGAGTCGAACCTATGGGCGATCGTCTTGTGCATGTGGAAGGAACTCCGCCCTTCGATGGAGGCGACTACGATTTGAAACTGAAAGACGGTGGCACGGTAGAGTTTCGCCATATGTCTTGGGGTTTGGTTGCGACGAGAATTATTGATCCCTTCGGACTCATTACCGAGCTAATCCCCGACCCGGAAACCCACCGCCTATGGAAAATCAAAGAACCGGCCGGCCGATACCTGGAGATTCACTACCACGACTATCCTGAAAACCACACCGTAATTGACTGGGTAACATCAAATGATGGCATCGAAGGACATCCACCAATCGAAACCGTGAGCTATGAGTACGAGCGAGTGACAGCGGAAACAGTGTGGGCAACGCTTCATTTCTATAACCTGATTCACGCGAATTATCAAGGGGACGAGGATGACCCGCATCCGCGGGCCACCTACCATTATGACGATCCGCGTACGATCGACGGCGACAGCTCGCATATCGCCGCTGGCGTATTGCTGACCTGCGATGACCCCCGCTTTGCTGGCGCAATGAGCAAGATCGAGTACGAGTACGCAACCTTTGCCGATCTAGGGCTTCGTCCCGCCAGGGGACAGATCAAGGCCGAGAAGAACCCCACGACCGGCCAGTTCATTTCAAAAGTAACCTACCCGCACTATGGCGGCCCTAATAGTTGTGAGTCCGATCAACCCTGTTGGTGGGAACGCACGGAGACGCGTGCGGATGGAGCGACGCGTCTTTTCACATACACGCCGTACCTGGCAGAACTCAAAAGCTACACTGACTTTGCCAATCTCAATCATCCAAACGAGGTTCACCACACTACTGTCATCACTTACTCCGGGGCAGGCATGCCGAGCATTCCAACCCCGTCCGGCTATTATCACAGAACCGTTACGGACGCCTTACTGCACCCCACCGCTGCCGAGAAGGAACTGAACATTGGCGCGGTGATGGCGGTGATACATCCCAATCAGTCTAGGATCGATTACACCTACACCGACCCGGCCAACCCGTATTATCTCGCGACCAAAACCGACGAAAACGGGAAGCAGACCAACTATGTGCGATACGATAGCGACCCCCACAAAAACCGGATTCGACGGATTGACTATCCTGATGGGGGCTGGGAAGAATTTATTTACAACGATTTCGGTCAGGTTCTGACTCACAGGCGCGCGACTGATGCCCCTTTTAGCAGTCACGAAGCGTTCGATCACTTTCAATATGACGGAAGGGGGAGACTTACCAAGCGCTGGGATGCAACTCCCTCGGCTACGTATCCCCCATCGAGTGACGTGCCCTATTCTCGCTTTGTCTACTATGATTCTGGTCCTTCGACCGATCGAGTGCATTTCGCCTACGATCAGTTAAACCATTCGACAGAGTTTTGGTATGACACACGCGGAAATGTCACGCGAACGATCCATGAAGGTGGCAGCTATAGTCAAAGTAAATACAAGGCGGATGGAACTCTTGACTGGATCGCAGACGAAAACCATCCCAACGCCGATCGGAAAACAAGCTTTCTCTACGATGATTACAAACGCGTAATCACCGTGACTAATCCTGAGGGCGAAACAGTCACAACCAGCTACGATCCTAACCACGGCGATGGCCCTGTTGATCTGTCTCTCACTCACACCACTTTGTCGGTTTATCAAACGAAGTCACATCTGGGAAAGAAGAGTAATTACGAGTTCGATTCGAATTTCCGGCGCACCAAGATCATACAGGCGCCGGGCATTCCCGTTGATGAGACTATTACCAAGTTTATTTATGACGCGGCAGGCAATCTCCACTCGACTGAGGACGCACGTCACTACATTACTACCCTTGGTTATGACGATCAGAACCGGCGGACATTCGTGAAAATAGAAGCCTTGAATGAGACAACCTGGACGGACTACGATCGCGCAGGCAACAAGCTGTATGAGATACGCCCGGATGGAACTCTTCGATCCTGGGATTACGACTCGATGAATCGACTCTGGCACGCCTACGAATGGCGTCCCGCTGGCACATGGCCGACTGCCAATCAGACCACTACTTACATCCATGACATCGCCGGTAACGTACAGTCGATCAAAGATACCAAAGGAGTCGTCTATGAATACGCCTATGATCTAATGAACCGGAAGATCAGCCAGACGTATCCCGCAGACCCCGGTGCCTCGGTTCCCGTGGAAAACTACGGCTATAACAGCGTAGGCAATCTTGAGAACGTGATTACCCCAGCTAATCAACATAAACATTTTCATTATGATAATAGGAACCGACAGGATCACTCTTGGTGGGACAGCGACGTTGGGCCGAATGTCGCAACCCAATACGATGAGGCAAGTCGCGTGACCGGGATTTTTGCGAACAGTGGGAGTGGGGGCGCCTTCGTGCCAAACACGGCGACCGCAGAGACGGCGATTGTCTTTCACTACGATCACGCCAATCGCAAAGTTTGGGAGGAGCAAACCCTGGCAGGCCACCCGACGCGGCGGGTTGTGACTCCGGTCGATCAAGACGGCAGGCGCGAGAGCCTCTCGATTGTCGATCCAGGCGGCGCGGCAATATTTTCACCGGAGCTGTCGGGGACCGGAATGTATTCCGTCGCCTACCAGTATACAGAGCGCAACCAGCTCAAACACATAAACGGGGAGAATGGTCTCTGGGAGTTCAACTACGTTCACGATACGAACGGCAACCTCACCTCGCGCGAGGCAATCTATAATGGCGTAGTTAGCTCGACGGGATGCCCCGTTTACGATGCGCGAAATCGCCCTAAGACCTGGGAACAAAACAGCTCCGCGCCTATTATGGGAGGACGGTTCGCCAACAGTCATTTCATTTATGATAAGGCGAACCGCGAAGAAGCAACCTGGCGCGATGAAGACAATGGCTTGGGGAACGGCCGGGGCGAGCGTTTCGAGTACAGCCCAACCAACCAGCTTACGAACGTTTGGTATGACGCCTTGAATGTTGATTCGACCACTCCGAGTGGTGCTGTGCGGACAGTGAATTACGGCTACAGACCCGATATGCTCAATCGGAGCAGCGTGACGGAAAACGGCGTCACCACCGACTACTTAGCACCCACTGCGCTCAATCAGTACACTCAGGTCGGGAACACGATCCAGGCCTATGACGCCAATTTCAATCTCCTTCACGCCGACGGGTTCAATGGGGTGTATGATGCGGCCAACCGTCTTGTTTCGGCCTCCAACGGCAGCTCACAGCTGGTCGTCGGTTTTGTCTATGACGGCCTCGGTCGCTGCGTTAAGCGGACGTTTAACGGAGTCGAAACAATTCTAATCTATGATGGATGGAATCCAATCGCAGAGTGGGATGGGTGGGCAGATTATTTCCAGGCGTGGAATGTTTACGGACCCGGCCAGGATGAAATCCTATTGCGCCAGCAAGGGAAACAGGGGTATATTCGGTTTGGTTTGGATGCGCACGGGAACGTGGCTTTTCTCCTAGATAACGACGGGGTAGTGGTGGAAAAAATCAGTTACGACGCATTCGGACGGCCAACAATCTTCGGAGGACAGGGCGATCTTCGGACCGCCAGCTATTTCGCCCAGCGCTTTCTATTCCAAGGCCGCGAGTACCTCGATGAGCTTCGCATTTACGACTACCGGCACCGGTTCTATCGACCCGAGATCGCTCGATTCCTGCAGAGCGACCCAACCGGGTTCCACGCAGGAGACATGAACCTCTTTCGCTATTGCAATGACGATCCGGTAGACGGGAGTGATCCGACGGGATTGACTAACGTGATGGCGACATTTTGGAACTACTTACGATGGATGCAGGCTGCTTCACAATACACTGCGCGCCAGGATGACCTCATGAGACAAGGGCAAGTAACATTTGAAGACCCACAGGGAAACTACCATGACTCCAATGTTGCGCATCACGTGGATAACTCGAAGTTAAAGAGTTATCAAAACGCGAACACCAAACTTAACGTAGACCAGATGGAGGAAAGTAATGGCGTCTTGCATATCACGCCCAAAATCGACTGGTACGTAAGGGACGGTTTCCAAGCAACCAATGTTGTGACGAAAGAGCTGCAGCATGTGAGCCGATACCTGTGGTGGATAGGAAAGGACAGAGCGGACGGCGACGGAGCTGTAGCTATAAAACACTTCAACAGGAATCCGACGAGCTTTAGCGATTTCAAAAAGACATTGCAAAGAGCGGTTGACGACGAATGGACAGAGCAATACAACAATATGGACGGTAACGGGAGGCACACCCTTGACAAGAACACGGCGACGCCGATGGACCCCGCCGACATAAAGAAGGCTATCGAAAACGTAAAACCACGCGAAGAACCATGGTTGGAGGATTTGAGAAGATGAAGACGCTTGTTTTGTCGGTTGTGTTGCTAGTCAGCCTACTGTTTTGTGCGGCCGCGGACAATCCCAGCGAACCTTCAAAGCGAACATGGTATCACAGCATTATCGCCGATGTTGGTCCTAATGCACCAGATACCGGAATGCTATTTGTG
>JBAPMH010000192.1:0-4763 GCA_049278515.1 Chthoniobacterales bacterium | reverse complement strand
GCCATAACCACCGCCACGTCCGCCCCCACCCGGCGGGCGAGCTTCACGAGGACGCGCCTCGTTCACGGTCAAGGGCCGGCCTTCCACCGTTTTGCCGTTGAACTCGGTGATTGCTTTCTGGGCGTCTGCTTCCGTTGTCATCGTGACAAAGGCGAAGCCGCGCGATTTGCCGGTGAACTTATCCTGCATCAACGTGACCTCTTGAACTGGCCCCGCCTGAGCGAAAAGATCCTGAAGATCTGTTTCGGTCGTGTTGAAGGAAAGATTTCCTACGTATAATTTAGTTCCCATCTGAGTTTACTGAGGAAAACGCCGCCAGGCCACTGTTCCCGCTCATCGGATTTCAAATCGCCACTGAAAAACTCAACTGACAATCTACCAACGCACCGAGCTTCCGTTTTCTTATCGGCGTGATTAGTAGAGGCTTTTGCCAGTGAAAGCAAATCAAATCGGGCTATCTGCCACCGCTAAAAATGGCTGATTTTTCTCCCTCCACGCAGTCGACGAAAACTGCCCGGGTGGCCGTGGTGGCCGCTGGCGTCGTCAGCCCTCTGGGATGCGGCCTGGGGGAGACTTCGTCTGCTTTGCGCGAAGGGCGGGATTGCGTGACCCCAGTTACGTCTTTTGAGGTGGAGCGGTGCCGGTGTAAGACGGCCGGGCAGGTTCCAGATTCTCGATTGAGAGAGGCCCGCGATTTTTCACCGCGCCCCGAGCGGCTGCATCGGGTCGCGCAAATGATGATCCTGGCATTGCAAGAAGCCCTCGCTCAAAACGACGGATTCCAACCCGAGCTCACGGTGATGGGGACAACCAGCGGAGGGATGACTTTCGGCGAAACCTACTACCGCGCCCTGAATGGGAAGGCCAGCACCCGCCATGCGGCCTCTCTGATCGCCAATTACACTCCGCAGAAGCCTGTAATGGATGCCCAGGAAGCCTTCGGAATTACAGCCCCATGCCAGGTGATAGCGAACGCCTGCGCTTCCGGGACCAACGCCATCGGCCATGCCTTCGAATGCGTGCGTTCCGGGCGTTACCAACGGGTCCTGGCGGGAGGATACGACGCGATCTCCGAGCTCGTCTTTGTCGGATTCGATTCACTCCAGGCTTCAACTCCCGAGCTTTGCCGGCCGTTCGATAGCGAACGCACCGGGATGGTTCTCGGGGAAGGCGCAGCGGCCCTCTTCCTCGAGAATCTTGACGCGGCCCGTGCCCGGGGCGCCAAGATCCTGGCCGAAATAATCGGATACGGCATCTCGACGGACAATTATCATCTCACCCAGCCAAATCCGTCCGGAAGCGGTGCGCGCCAGGCGATGGAAAGCGCTTTGCGGAGCGCGGGGATTGATGCGAGCGAGATCGATTACATTAACGCCCACGGGACGGCGACTCCGTTTAACGATGCCGCTGAAGGCAAGGCCATCGCGGAACTCTTCGACGGCGTCCCTGTGAGTTCGACAAAGGGGATGATGGGACATTCATTAGGCGCAGCTGGAGCGATCGAGGCTGTCATCAGTATCCTCGCGCTCCAGCACCAATTGCTGCCTCCGAACATCAACTTTCGTAAGGGAGACGGAGGCCTCGATTTGAACATCATCGCGAACCATGCCCAGACCGGCCAGGTCCGTAGCGTTCTGTCCAATTCCTTTGGCTTCGGCGGCACCAACGCGTCCGTCATCCTGCGGTCCGTGACCGCATGAGCCCGGCTGCGAAAAACGGGGACGGCGCGGGAGGAGCCGGGATGGGTGATTCCGGCCCGCTTCGCATCGCCGGTATGGGCTGGGTCACGCCTCTAGGCAGCGGCGTTGATCAAGTCTGGCAACGTCTGCTAAAGGGCGAGAGTGCAGCCCCCACCGCCATTTCCAGCCCCCTTGGTCCCGACTACATCGTCTTTCGGGTGCCGCCCGAGGCAACAGCACAGGCGCCGGCGCATCCGCGCCTGCGGCGATCCAGCGCCATTTCGCGCTTCGCGGTCGTCGCCGGCCTTGCCGCTCTCGAGGACGCAAAGCTGACGCTCGATCCGGACATCGCCGCCCGGACCGCGCTGATTTTCGCCGTCTCCAACGGTGGCGTAATCTACACGAAACGATTTTACCATGACGTCGTCGAATCGGGGGCGCAGGCGGCGAGCCCGCTGCTTTTTCCAGAGACGGTTTTCAACGCCCCAGCGAGCCATTTAGCCGCTATCCTCGGCATTACCGGAGCGAGTTACACCCTGGTCGGCGATGGTGCGGTCGGAACTCTCGCGTTGAAACTGGCGGAAGACCTGATGGGCACTGATGCGCTTGATTATTGCCTGGTGGTCGGCGCCGAGGAAGCCGACTGGTTGCTCTGCGATGCCTATCGGAAGTGGCGGTTTCTTCGCCCGGCGCCGCCGATCGAGCCCCTTCGCCAATCGCCGCGCGGAATAATCCCGAGCGAAGGGGCGGGCGCCATCCTGCTGGGGCGGCGCGGCTCCGTGGCCATTGAGAGAATTGTCAGTGGAACAAACTTTCGAAACCAGCGGGAAGCCGCCTCCTGTATCGAGAGAGTCGTGAGCGAGCTTTGCGTCGAGCCGCCCGATCTCGTGGGGGCCAGCGCCAACGGAACTTTCATCGATCAGGGGGAACGCGCGGCGTTTTCAAAGCACTGCCCGGACGCGACGATTTACGCAATCAAACAGCCCCTCGGCGAGAGCGTGGGCGCGAGCAGCCTTTGGCAAACGATCTGCGCCGCGCACTCCCTCCAGCAACAGCGCACCCTTGGAATGCCGCCCGAACCCCAGCCGATCCTCGCGCCCCTGCGCGCGGCCATTGTCTCGACGTGCGGGCTAAATCAGCAAGTGGCAGGGCTGCGTCTCGTTTTCTCGCGCGACGGCTGACCCCTTCCGAAGCCTCGATGACTTCGAGCAAGTAGTGGGTCAATTATCCGCCACGCGCGGATCGATATTGTTCAGAACGAACACGGAATAAGTTGAATTTGAAAAGATCACCTTGCCGAATTTCTTCCCGTTTAGGTGAGCCTTAAAAGGTTCAAGGTTAATGCGAAATGGCTCACCGAAGATATGTTCCGGGCGCGTCATCGATCGCGTCCTCCCCATAGACTTGGTCTCGCCGACAGTCTCCCATTGTCCGTCGGAATCTCCCACTTGCAATACTGCCGTGGGCCAAAAGTCTCCCGCCGTCGTTTGCGCGCCTTTCACCGCGCCAGGGAGGCGGTCGATAACCCACGTAAATTCGCCCGTGAGTTGATTCTGAATCGATACGACATGTCTGAGAACTGCCGCACTTCCGAACTCACGTTTTTCGCGGTCCCCTAGAACTTCCTTGAAGTCCCCCTCCTCTGGGCGACGGCCTCTCGGAGGAAGAAGATCCTCGAGCGCAAACACCGCGGTAGCTGGCTTGTCGTCAATTAGACTAATGCGCCCCCAACGTTTAGTTCCGATAAACGAACGGAAGGGTTCCGCTGCAACCCATAAAATCTTGCTTGGATTTTGCCGATCAACAGTCAGGAACTCCGGATTAACTGTCGGGTTGAACTGACCGATTGGGGTCCAGCTGGCACGACGATTATTGGAGACCTGCAACGAGACTGCGGGCCAGAAATCTCCATCTTCGTTACGCGAGCCCCGCAACATGATTCCCGTAGAGCCATCGTCGAGATGGTAACGACATAAGACGTGGAGAAGTTCATTCCGCGAGCCGGTAAGGCTCACATAGAATTGATTACGAAGGAAAAGATGCTTCCCCGGAGTACTGTCAACTAAGCTGCGACTCCAGTCCGAATATAGATCGGCTGCATAAGCGACCCAAGCGCTAGAAACAAAAACTAGGCTTGTTAGCCAGAGCTGTTTTAATTTCATCTTTGCTACTTTGTGCCGCCATCTTTATTAAAGGCGTCATATTTAGTTTTCATCGATTCAAACCACAAAGTAAACTGCCTGCGTGTCGCCGCACCGATGATCTTCTCCGCTTGTGCCGCGCTCGCAAATGAACGCAATGCTTTCGTTTCGGCCACCATCTGTAGAACCCTACGTTCTTCACGAACTTCCTCTACCCGCTTCCACTCTGCAGTCACGATTGCCTCGGTGTTTGGGACCGGAAATGTCGTCTTCGATGTCATCACTTGCGTGAAATGGATATTGCCATTGGACCCAACTTCCGCGTGAGGATCCCCGAGCTTTACGGAGGTTTTTGCATTAGCGCGGGCTCCGCTATCAAGCGTGATAGGATCTTGGCTCAAGTCGAAACTTTCATCGTGTTCGATTTTTGCCCTCGCACCTACGTACGCTGGTCGGGCGCCATTATTCTCTGAGAACTGCGCGAATGAGTACCGACGGCCACCGTCGCCTCCCCACGCGCCACCACCCCCACTCGCACCCATGTAGGCTCCATTCGTAAAGTCCGCGAATGAACCTTGCGACGTATTGGCGCTGTCCATGTAGCGGGCCATATCCCAGATAATGTCACCGGCTATTTGTTCCCGTAATCCCGTCGGATCACTGAGATTCACCGGATCGTTGTGGCAATAGCGATAGAGGTTGTAATCTCCGGCGGCAAATTCCTGCGGATCCGGCTGGAGGAAACGGCCCAGCTCGGGCTGGTACAGGCGGGCGCGGAAGTCGTAGAGCCGCAGGTCGCTGATCCATTCGCGGCCCGTAAAGAGAAAGCGCGTCTGGGCGTTTCCCTTGCCTCCGGCGGCATTGTAAACATAGGGAAAACCGAAGGCGTCGTAATCGTATTGCACCTGGATGCGGCCGTCATCGCCGCTCTGGATAATGCAAT
>JBAPMH010000191.1:0-19103 GCA_049278515.1 Chthoniobacterales bacterium | reverse complement strand
CAGCAAACTCGATCTCGGCGCCCTCGCTTCGCCCGATCCAGTTTCGCTGGAGCAATTTGATTCCCTGCGGCCAGTCCAAATCCTCCAGCTCGTCGGCGAGCCGCTCGGCATACGCGGTAATCCGGAGCATCCATTGCCGCATCGGGCGGCGCACTACCGGAAAGCCGCCGACTTCGCTCTTCCCGTCGATCACTTCCTCGTTGGCGAGGACGGTGCCCAGCTCCGGGCACCAGTTCACCGGGACCTCGGCGACGTAGGCCAGCCGGACGGAATCGGGATCGTCGCCGCCGTAGGTCGAAATCGGTTCCGCTTTGTTCGACTTTGGGTTGAACCAGGAATTATAGATCTGGAGGAAAATCCACTGGGTCCATTTGTAGTAGGCAGGATCGGTCGTGTTGACCTCGCGTTCCCAATCGTAGGAGAACCCGATTCGTTTCAATTGCGTCTTGAACTTCGCGATATTCTCCCGGGTCGTGATCTCCGGATGTTGCCCCGTCTTGATGGCATATTGTTCGGCGGGCAGGCCAAAGGCGTCCCAGCCCATCGGATGGAGGACGTTGAATCCGTTCAGGCGTTTGTAGCGCGCGATGATGTCAGTCGCCGTATATCCCTCGGGGTGCCCGACGTGCAGACCGGCGCCGCTCGGGTAGGGAAACATGTCGAGCACGTAGTACTTCGGCCTGGCCGGATCGAAGCCCGGTTCGCCGGGATTGGGCGCGTGAAAGGTGCGCGCCTCGTCCCAGATGGCCTGCCACTTCAGCTCGAGGTTGTCGAAGGGGTAAGGTTTGCGGCGCTCGTTGTTCATCGCGAAAGAAAGAAAAAGAAACTAGGGTCATTCCGAGCGAAGTCGAGGAACCCCGTCGCGCTACCTCACGGTGACATTTCGGGATCCTTCGACTTCTCTCAGGATGACAACATTAATTATCGCCAGCCGCAATCGGCACAAAACCCGCGAGTTTTCTCAGGTCCTAAGCGAAGACTTTTCCGTTCGCGATTTGACGGGCGAATTGGAAATCCCGGCGGTCGAGGAGACCGGCGCGACCTTTGTCGAGAACGCGATCCTGAAGGCGGCCGCGACATCGAAGCATTTCCCGGATTTCGTCGTCGGAGATGATTCCGGCCTGGAAGTCGATGCTTTGGAGGGCGCGCCCGGCATTTTTTCGGCGCGCTATGCCGGAGAAGGCGCGAGCGACCAGGAGAACATCGCGAAGTTGCTGACGGAACTGGCGAAACACCCGAAGCAGGACTCTTATTCCGCCCGCTTTCGCTGTGTCCTCGCTCTTGCCCGGCAAGGCAGGATCCTGGGCACTTTCGAGGGGATTGTGGAAGGAGCGATCGTCGCTCCGCCGCGGGGCGACGCCGGATTTGGTTACGATCCTGTTTTCCAACCGCTGGGATTAGCTCAAACCTTTGCGGAGCTTCCTTCCAGACAGAAAAACGAAATCAGCCATCGCGGGAAGGCCATTCGCGCGCTGCGGATCGCGTTGCTCGCCTGACCGACGAAGGAAACTCAGGGCTTAGGCGGAGGTGGCGGAGCGGCAGGCCCGGGCGCGGGGACTGTCCCGGCGCTTCCGGTAACACCCGCTGGCTTGATCTGGTAACCGATTTTGTCGATTTTCGCCAAGCGGATCTTGTCGAGCAACTCGATGACCGCGCCATGCGTGGCCAGCAATTCCGCGCTCAACGAAACCTTCACATTTGGGTTTTGGTCGTGGAGCTGAAAAAGCCTCGGCAAAACGTCGTCAGTTAAAACCGGGGCGTTGTCGAAGTAGATCAGATTGCCTTCGGTGACGCGAATGGAGACGTAATCCTTTTTCTCGTCGGGCGGCGTCGTCGGCGGGTGGATACTCGGCAGATTGACCCGGATTCCTTTCATGTGGGTCTGGCTCAAGCTCACCATCATGAAGCTCGCCAGGAGAAAGAACATGATATCGATCAACGGAATGATCTCGATCCGCGCGTGCTTTTTCGGAATGGGCGATCGCATTCTCATGTTCGTATTTCCCTAATACTGCGCCCCGCTCATGGTAAAGGTGATCGGTGTTCGAACCCGGGAGACCGTCCCAGGCTTAAATCGCCAGCGTCTAAACGCAGCCGTGGCGGCATTGTCCAAAATCGGGCTGCCCGTGCTTTGCGCCATGTCGGCGCTGGTCACCGCTCCGCTGCCAGTATCGACTGTCATCACGCAGACGCCGCTGCCGGTAATCTTGGACCGGCGCGCTTCATAAGGATATTCCGGCCGCGGAGCACTAACCGCGACAGCCTTGGCCGAGGACATCGACATGGGCCCCGCAACTCCAGCGGGCTTTGGCTTCGCAATCGGCTGGACGGGCTGGTTGCTCGGGGTCCGCTTGGGCGGTGGCGTGGCTTTCTCTTCGACGAACTCCGGTTTCTCCTCCGGAATCGCTTCCGGTGGCGGAGGCGGAGGCGGCTCCTCCTCCGGCGGCGGGGTCGGTTGGGGTGGCTCGTTTTGCGTCTCGATCGACATCTCAACCACGGCCTCGGGAATTTCAGAAAGGTCTACGATCTTTTCTGTGGGCTTAATGGCCGCGATGCCCACTGCCGCGAAATGAATCGCCAGGGCTCCGCCAAACGCCGTCCAGGTCTGCCATTTCGGCGGAGGACGATAAAGAAGTGGTCCAGCCATATTGCTCTACTTTGCGGCGCCCGGAACTCCCGCGGTCGCCTGGCTTTTGATTTCGAACGAAATCTTACTGAACCCGGACGAACGAATTTGATCGAGCATGCGGGTCACGTTGCCGTGAACGGTTTCTCGATCGCCTCGAATGAAGATTTTTGCGTCCGGGTTTGTGCGGTAAACCTGCACCAACTTGGGCTGAATCTCCTCGAGGGCGATCCTGACCTTGTCGAAGTAGTAATAACCATCCTTGTCGACGGAGAGACTGATGTAATCTTTTTTCGATTGCGTCTGGCCGGAAGCGCCGACGGGGAGTTGCACTTTCATGCCCTTCATCGTCGTCTGGCTCAGGCTCACCATCATGAAACTCGCGAGGAGAAAGAACATGATGTCGATCAACGGAATGATCTCGATCCGCGCGTGCTTCTTAGGGATGGGTGAGGCGACTTCCATGAGGAACCTCTAGATTGAGGAACGGGTCGCGGAACTCGGTGTCGTCCCCGGCACCTCCACGTGGCTCGCTCCCGTCTTACTTTGTGCTTCCAACATAACTTCAAGGTTCGTGGCAGCCGTCTGCAATTCGAACTCTAAGTTAGACACCCGAGACGTGAAAAAGTTAAACGGAACCAGGGCAAAGATGGCGATGCCGAGACCGCAGGCGGTAGCGATCAGCGCTTCCGCGATACCGCCGGTGACGGCCTGCACCGCCAGTTCTTCGTTTCCGAGGAAACTGAACGACTTCATCAAGCCTGTGATCGTGCCCAACAGACCGAGGAGCGGGGCGAGCGTAACCAGGGTGTCCATGACGACGAGGAAACGGCCGGCGCGCTTGATTTCAATTCCGGCCGCGACCTGAAGGGCGCCCTGAAGCGAGGCGTGCTGATGGTTCAACCCATTCCACATCATGCGCAGAACAGGATCGCGCGAATCGCGGGAGAGCCGGGAGGCTTCCGCCACATCACCGACTTCGATGGCGGTGAAGACCTTCTCGATCCGTTTCGGATCGCGGCGCATCCAGCGGCCGAGCCACCAGAAAATGCGTTCCAGCACCACCGCCAGAGCGGTGAGGGAGACAACCAGGATCGGCCACATGATCGGGCCGCCTTTTTTAAAGTTATCGACGAAGAAATTCTTATCGAAGGCGCCTTCCGGGGCCGCGTCGGGCTTCGGAGTCGGGGTTGGCGTGGTCGCCGCCGTCGTCGTGGTGGTGGTGGCGGGTGACATGGCAGCCGTGGAGGGGCTCATTCCAGCGACGGGCGATATTCCCGGAGCAGTCGAGGCGGCCGGGACCACAGGATTCGTTCCCGCTACGGATGCGGCCGGAGCCGGTGGGACCGCCGGATTTACCGCGGCCGGGCTCATCCCCGTGGCCGGAGGCGCGCCGGGTGGGCGATTGGCGGGAGGAGCGTTCGGCGGAGCTGGCGGCGGCGTTTGGCCGAACGAAGTCAGCGCGAGAAGGATGGAGAAGAGGCTGGCGATTAGCTGTGTTTTCATAGGATTGATTGGAAAGCTTGGCCGGATCGAATTTCGATGAGTCTGTTATCCTCAATGAAATTGGTGCGAGTCGAGCAAAACTTTCTCGTTTGTCGTTTCGACATTTCGGAGGACCACCTAATTATAATTCGCATTGTCATCCTCCGGGGGATGTAGCTTAGGGTTAGGAAATTGCGCGAGGAAAGCTTTATTTTTCAGGGCGCTTCGCTGTTCCGACCCGGTTGCGCAGGGGCGGCCAATCCCCGATCCGCGCCTCCAGTTCGTCGCCCTCCTGAATTCGGCCGACGCCGGAAGGCGTCCCGGTCATGATCAAATCGCCCGGCAACAGCGTGAGCGACTGGCTGGCGAACGAAACGATCTCCGCCACGGGATAGATCATCTGGCTCGTCCGCGCCTGTTGTTTCACTTCGCCGTTTTGCCGGAGCGTGATCGGCAGGTCAGTGACGTCGACCTCGGTGTAAACAAAGGGGCCGACCGGTGAATAAGTGTCGAAGGACTTGGCCCGGGCGAATTGCTTCTCGGAGCTTTGCAAATCCCGGTCGCTAATATCTTCGCCGATGGTGTAGCCGAAAATGTGATCGAGCGCCTGCTCCTGGCTGACATTTTTCGCTCGCCCGCCGATGACGATCGCCAACTCCACCTCGAAATCGGTTTTGTGCTCGGGAAACGCGATCTTGATCGTGCCTTCATGCGGGAGGAGGGAGGTCGGCGCCTTGAACCAGATCAGCGGCGTGCCCAACGGCGTCCGTTTCATCTCCGCGATGTGATCGGCGTAGTTCAGGCCGACGGCAATGAGCTTGCCCGGGGCGACTGGAACGTCGATTTGCAGGTCGCGGAGCGGGACGACCTCGCCGGTGAAATCCAGGGCCAGCCAAAATGGCTGCGCGAGCAGATGCACCTCCTCGCCGCGGACTTCGCCGTAGACGGTTTCGCTGTTTCTCTTAAATCCGCCGAAGGAACGCATCGGATTGGCGAAGTTCACGCGGACGCGCGCGGCAAGTCAAGATTCAAGGAGCGGCGATTTGAAATCGCCGTTCTGGAGGGCTGAGCTCCTGCGAAGCCGGGGCGTCGCGGAGCTCCGCCCTCCATTATTACCTCGGCACGATCACTACAAAATTGCGGACGGTCTTGTATTCGCCGATGGAAAAAGCGCCGTCCTTTCCGGCGAACCAGAATGCGCTCGATGATCCGCCGTCGAAATTGAGGGCCCGCTGGACTTTCAGGTCCCCCGCGATGCGCGGCGTTGACAGGATGTCGCCGAGCTCGGCCAGCGTCACCGAAGAGCAGAATCCAATTCCGGCGCGGTCCGATCCGCTGGTAATAAAGAAAGTTCGCCGGGCCGATCGGCTATTATTAAGTCCGGGAACGGCCGAACTGCCATCCACCAGGAAAGGTCCGCATTGGAGCGCCGCGGTCGCGGTTTTGCGCGAAGAATATTCAGTCGAACGAACGAGCTCGACCCGGCCCTTGTTCACGACGAGAACGCCGCTCAACAGCCGCGCCTTCCGGAAGGGCGCGATCATTTTTCCATCACTGATTACCAGTCCGACAGGTTCGTTTTGCGGATCGAAATAACCGCCATTCACGCCGGCGAGAGTGCGTATCCGCCTCGCCACGGTGCTCAGTTCGTCCCCGCCCGGGTTGTCGACAACGCGGACCGCGACGGATTTGCTCGAGAAGAGTGCCAGCTCGATCGTCGCCTCGTCGCCCGAGGCCGCGCTGGATACAATGACGTGGCGGCGCTCCACTCCGGCAGCCGTGCTCGGTTCGCTCTCGGACGAAGCGATCGTCCACGCCGCCCGGGCGGGATCGCCGAGCAGCAGGAAAAGAAGGGCGGCGCCTAGAGCAGATCTAGCCACCATGCTTCTTTAGCAGTCCGACAAAGCGAGGGTCGTTCCGGATCGCATCGAACACGGGATGCACCTTGAGAAACGCTACCGTGAGGGATGATGGCCGCGAAAGCAGACCGTCGAGGAGCGGCAACGCCTTGTCGTAGTCTCCGACAGTGACATAAATCTCGGCCAGGGTCTGGGTCGCAACCGGCCCGTCAAAGGCATCGACGCTTTCCGGCAGCAGCTCGGTCGCGCGCTTGGCCTCGCTCACCGCTGCATCTTTCTCGCCCAGCCAGGCCAGGACCTCGGCCAGGCGTCCGTGTCTCTTCGAGTCTTCGGGTGCTTCGCCGACATATTTTTGACCAATTTCTTTTGCCTTGAGTAACGCTTCCCGGGCTCCAGCTTCGTCGCCCGTCGCCTTCTTCGCGATGCCGGTCATTCCATATTTCCCAAGGAGCTTTTCCAGATCGGACCCCAGGAGCTCATCCCTTAACGTGGCGCCCCGCTGTATAACTTCGCTGAATTTTCTCTGGAGAAGCAGGACCTGCATGCAGGCGACGGCGAAATGGGCGCGCTCCACTTCACTCATCGGTTTGGCATCCATGATTTTGATGCCCTCGTTGACGTACTGAAACGATCCTTTTTCGGAAATTTCCAGCTGCGACTTAATCGTGCGAAAACTGAGCGAATCAGGCGCGAGCTTCAGCGCCCGTTCGATCGTCCTCTCGGCGAGGGGCCAATTGCGTTGCATTTGATAGTTGAGGACGAGGTTCTGGAGGGGCCAGGATTCGTTCGGTGACAGGTTCGCCGCTTTTTCGAGGTTTGCGGTGGACTCGTCCCACTTTCCCTGGCGTCGCTGAATGGCGCCGATCGCCAGATAAACTTCGGAATCGTTCGGCAGTCCCTGTTGGGCGGTTGCGAATTCGAACCCGGCCCGGGCATAATCGAGATCGAGGTAATAGAAAGAGAACCCCAGCGCGAGGTGGGCCTCTGGAAGGTCGGGTTGGAGTTGGAGCGCTCGCTCGGCCAGGGTGCGCGACTTCTGCCGGTGTTCCGCCGTCGGCTCGTAGGTGTGGTAAATCCAGCTATGAAGCTTCGACAGCTGGGCGGCGGCGAGGGCGAAGTTCGAATCGAGCTCCAGGGCGCGTTCGTAGAGTTGTTCGGCCTGCCTCAGCTTCGGCAGTTCCTCGAGCGCAAGGTGAAGATTGTGAGCCTGGACGAACGCCAGGTAGGCCTCGCCGTTCTCGGTCGGCTTACGGTTGATGAGCGCTTTTTCACTCGGGGAAAGCTTGGCGTGCAGCTCGTCCGCGATCTTCTTCGCCAGGTCGGTTTGGATCGCGAACACGTCCGTCAGGTCACGGTCGTACACCTCCGACCAGACGTGCTCGTCGTTTTCGGCGTTGATCAGCTGGACGTTGACCCGGACCCGGTTGCCGGATTTGCGGACGCTGCCTTCCAGGATCGCCGAAACGCCAAGCGCTTTGCCGATTTCCTTCACGTTCTTCTCCTTGCCGCGGTACGGCATTACCGAAGTCCGTGAAATGACTTTCAGGTCCCCGATCTTGGAGAGATTTGTGAGGATGTCGTCCTGAATGCCGTCGGCAAAAAACGCATTCTCCTTGTCGTCGCTGAAATTTTCGAATGGGAGCACCGCGATCGATTTGTCGATCTTGCGCGCGGAAGCGCGAGGCAGGAGGAAGAAACCCGCCGCAGCGGAAACGATGACTCCGATCGCAACCAGGGCCACGATATTGCGCCGCCGCCGCGGAGCCATCGGTTGCGCCGGAGTCGGGCGGATTCCCTCGGGAGTCACTTCCAACGCCCAGGCCAGAATGAGTGAGATCGGAAACCCGATCAGTAGGAGGAGAATGACCAGGCGGAGCGCCCAGGAAGGAAGCTCCCACGCCGGAAAAACCGCGGACGCGAGCTGGATTGCGCCGCCCGCCACGACAGCGTACGCCACCGCGACGCGGTACACTTTCCGTCGTTTGATCTCTTCGAAAAAACTACTCATCTCCGGGCTTAAATTACAGACTTCTGCTCACTCTGAGACAAGATTTGTTGGGCTGGCGTTGTGAATTGTTTTGAGCGGCCGGGAGACAGGCGGCGCCGCCTCATTTCGGGCTGCCGAATTTCGCCAGCATTTTGGAAAAGCGTAGATCGCTCCGGAGCGGGTCCCAGACCGGGTCCAGGCGCAATTCCGGCAGAGTGATACCGGAGGCCGTTTGCAACGATCGATCCAGGAGGGCGAGAGCGGTATCGAAATCCCCGCACATCATGCTGATGCGGGCCCGCGTGACGACCAGAATCGGGCCGTCGAAAGCGTCCTTCGCTTCCGGCAATAATTCGACCGCACGCCTGGCTTCGGTGAGCGCCTCTTCGCATCGGCCGAGCCCGGCGTAAATCAGGCCGAGCAACGCGTGGCGGGGACCGTCCTCCGGACTTTCCTGCACCGCCTTCTCAGCTTTCTCCCGGGCCTCTTCGTAGTTCGCCTTCGCTTTCGCTTCGTCTTTCAGAGCGGCGTAAACGGTTGCCTTTAGAAACGCCTTCGAAAGGGGCGCGCTGGTTTCCCCCCGGGATTTTTCTGCCGGGCTGCGGTCCAAAATGGCGATCAGCTCATCGAATTTCCGCTCGTACATCTTACAGTTGAAACGCGTCAGGGTGATCGTCCCATTCGGGTCGATGTGCTCGGGCCACGCGGCTAGCAACGCCTGCATCGGGCCGAGGTCCCCTTTCGCATAGAAATCAACCCGGGCCCGGAGCTCCCGAATCGTAAACGTGTCCGGAGCTGCTTTCAGGGCTCGGTCGAATATTTTGGCCGCCCGAACGTAATTCCGGACCGCCAGATAATTCATTCCCATATTCTCGAGGAGAATCGGATCCTTGGGATCGAGGGAAACAGCTTTTGCGTAGCTCGCGCTGGATTCGTCCCATTTTCCCTGCCGCCGCTGGATTGCCGCCATCGCGCGAAAGACCCCGGCGTCATTGGGCAGTCCGCGACGCGCGAGGGCCAGCTCTTTCAGGGCGTCATCATAGTTGCGATCCACGTAGTAATGCACGTAACCCATCGCGAGATGGCTCTCCGGCAGATCGGGTTGGAGGCGGACTGTTTCATTCGCCGCGGCCCGCGCTTTCTCGGCCCGCGCGGGCAGCGGTTCGATGGCATAGAACGTCCAGCTCTGGAGATGGGAAAGACGCGCCTGAGCGAGGGCGAAAGCCGGGTCGAGCTGGATGGCCTTCTCGTACAGTTCTTCCGCCCTGGCCAGGTCCTCGTGATGGCGATCCGGCCGGCTGAATAATTCCTGGGCCTCGAGATAAAGGAGGTAGGCGTCGCCGTTTTGGGTCGGTTTGCGTCCGATCCTTTCCTGTTCGCCGGGAGCAAGGGTGGCCTTGAGCGCGGAGGCAATTTCCTGCGCCAGCTCACTTTGGATCGCGAAGACATCGTTCAACTCGCGATCGTAAACCTGCGCCCATAGATGCCTGTCGTACTTGGCGTCGATGAGCTGGACATTGATTCGAACCCGATTTCCCTCGCGCCGGACACTGCCTTCCAGGACGGTTGCTACATTCAATGCCTTGCCGATCTTGCGAATATTGTGCGTTTGTCCGCGATACGGCAGCACCGACGTCCGCGAGATCACCTTCAAATCGCTGATCTTGGCGAGGTTCGTCAGGACGTCGTCCTGAATTCCATCGGCGAAATAGGCATTCGCGGCGTCAGCGCTGAAGTTCGCGAAAGGCAAGACCGCGATCGACTTTTCCAGCTTCCCGAAGGAGGCGCGTGACAGAACGAAATAACCGACCAACGCCGAAATAACCAGACCGGTCACGGCCAGGGTAAGAATGTTTCTGCGGCGGCCAGGCAGAGCCGGCGGACACGCCTCACCGACAGCAGGCTCCGGCGTGACCGTTATGCCGCCCGAACCGATATCGAAGGCCCACGCCAGAATGAGCGCGATCGGAAATCCGGCGAGAACGAGAACAATGATGAGCCGTGTCGTCCAAAGCGGCAGCGCCAGGACGGGGAAGATAGTCGCCGCAACTTGAATGACGAGCCAGCCCACAACGCCATACCCGGCCGCGACGCGATAGACCTTGCGTCGCCGCAGTTCGCAAAAAAATCCATAGAGACGTGAAGACTTAAATGAGTTGGCCAAGCTAAGATCGGTTTCCCAAGGCCGACCACTTTACGAAGCGCGACTAAATCGTCGAATTTAACAGCGCTTCAATTCTCTCTCGCAGGAGCTTTGGACATTTTGTGCGGCGGTATAAAGCGGCTCGAGCGGTTGTTTCCAAAGGGGGAAATTGGCCGGCGCCGAATTGAAACGCGATGACCCCAAGCGCGTAATCATCTTCGAGAGTTCCGGCAGGCCGGGAAAATTTTCCCTGGCAACACGGGTGAACATAATCCGGCGAGCCCCAGGGGAGTGATTCGGTTTGATCGATTCGGCATGCTCCCTCGAAATCGATGAATCGCAGGGTGCGGCGATGAACAAAAATGTGACACGGCTTGCAATCCCGCCAGATCCAGCCCGCCGCATGCATCCTGGAGAGAAGCGGCCCCAGTTGGCCCAGAATCTTCTCGGCCAAGGGCCAGGAAGGTTTTGACGGTTGCGTTTGTTTTGCCGCAAGCAAAGGGCGCCCCTCGAGTTTTTCGAGGACCAGATAGCGGTTTTTGTTTTTGGTGAACTCCCGAAGAATCTCTGGGACGGGCAGGCCGGCTTTGCGCAATCTGCGCAGGACTCTGGCCTCGTGCTGAACGAGCGCATAGCCGTCTCTTCCATCCCAGTTTGTTTCGCCGTGGCGTCGTCCCTCTTTGATTATCACTCCACGGACAGGTAGAACGGAAAGGTCGAGGGCTTCGTAAACGCCTCCTTTGCCGCGTTGAGCTTTCGCTCTGAAGACCAACAGTTCCCGGCTGATTAATCCCCGCCAATTCGAGTTTTTCGCAGGCGTCTTCTGGAAGGGGTCTTGCATCCATCGCGGCACGGCCCGGCCGGATGCGCGTTTGTCGCGATAGCGCTTTCCTTTTGGACCGCGGATAAATCCGGCCATGCCCTCGCTGGGACTTCGGAAGGCCCCATATCGATAGTAAACGAGGCTTCCTCTCCGGTATCGTGCGTCAAATGGAATGCGGGGACCGGGCAGCCCCCGCGTGGCGCGGTGAAGTTCGCGGGCCAGTTTCAACGCTTCGTCCGTGGACTGGGGATAAACGGTCAGAAATTTCCCGATCTGGGAAAAGTCACCCAAACCCGAATTTAGCGAACGCAGCAGTTCCAGCCGGCAGGGCACCTTAAAGAGCACATCCTTCGCGCGCAGGATCGGCTCACTCCGAACCAAGACTTCCTCGGCAGAAAGGATGGTGGCTGATACGTGAAGCTTCCATCCTTGCGTCGGGTCGTCTCTCCGCCCGCGCCGCGAATAGGCCCAGTTGCCGTCGGACAATGGCAGATGCCTTATCAGCGCGCGCCAACGCTGCGACGGCTCGCGCACTATCTCAGCAATAGGGATACCGACCTTATTTGCGGGCTCTTCCGGTCGCTTCCTGGGCTATGACAGCAACCAGCAATCCTGACTCGGTGCATTTCCTCAGACTGTTCCATTGAGACGCGCCTATACCCAGGGCCTGGAGTTCATCCGTGGTAGGCGCCAGGTAGGAATCGACACATTCAATAGCCCCTTTTTCGTTGTTATTGGCGCGCTTCAATAATTGGGCGAAAAAGTCGGCAAACTCGCTGTCCCGCTGAAGCAGTCTGACGAGTCCCCAGAGCGAGTACGGGCTTTGCGGATTTGGACAATCCCAGGTCGTGGTAACCGGTTTCTTCTTTTTTTTCGCGGCCATGATTTTCTCCTTACCGTTAATTAACTCTGCTTAATATCCTCGGAGGTTTCTTCCCCGGTTGTCGCAACCAGCGATCCTGAATCGGTGCATTTTCTCATTACGGACCATTGGGAAGAGGGAATGCCAAGACTCTGCAATTCCGAATCAGAAGGTTCATAGTAGGAGTCGACACAAGCAATGGCTTCCCGATCACCCGCGAGAGCCAGCTTCAGTTTGGCGGAGAAAAACGCTGCAAATGCGCTGTCGCTCTTAAGTTTTTGGTTGAGCGTGTTTACGGTGTATTTCTCTCTGGACGGGTTTGGACATTGGTAGGTTGCCATATGGAAGCTCCGCCCGATTAGAGGATTGGTTAGGCCCGAGAACAAGCTTTAATTTTGGGGCCGGCTAGAGTTGGCGCCTCGGCACCAAGCGGGCCAGGAACCGGGCAAAGCGCGGGTCTGATCTAATCGGGTCCAGGCGCGGATCAACTCTGATCCAGATTACATCTACGGAGCGCCGGTCGATTGCCTTTCCGAGCCAGTCAAAAGCGGCATTTTTATCGCCCCAGACCGCGCAAATAGTCGCCATGTCGTACGGCGAGAAGGGCTCATTCTGTGAGATGACTTCGGTTACGATCCGGTCCGATTCAGCTTTGTTCCCGGCGAGCGCGTGGGCGTAGGCCAGCTCCAACTTTGTCCAGCTACTTCCGTTCGATACCTCCACATACTTTTTCGCGGCCTCAATCCCCTGGGGATACTGTTTGTTGTGGAGGTAGGCTTGCGCCAGATTCTGGAAGGCCTGGCCAAAATTTCCTTCGAGATCAATCGCCTTCAGATACGAAGCGATTGCTTCCGGGTAACGATGAGCGACGGAAAGAATCTTCCCCCTGGATGTCAAAATAACCGGAGAGAGGGGATCGAGTTTCTCGGCCGCGCTATTCTCCCTCAGCGCCTCTTCCGAACGGCCCAGCTGCGCAAGATTTCGTGCGTACCAGTGATGACCAATCGCACTGTTAGGGTTTAACTTGAGCGCCGTTCGGAAGTCGGCCTCGGCCGCCGGCCAGTTCCAGTCGAAATCGGCCAGGATCGTCGCCCGGGAGATGTAGCCCTCCGCCAGATTCTCGTCGATCCCGAGCGTTGTCGAAACCTCCGCCCATGCCGCGTCGGACGCCTCGTCGGGAGAGATCGCGCCAGCTTTGCCAAGCAGAATGTAAGAATCGGCGATTCCCGCGTGTCCCAACGCGAAGCGAGGATCTTTCGCCACCGCCTGTTCGAAAAGCAGGCGCCCTTTCTGGATCGAATCGGTCGTGCGTTTGTTTAGCAAATAGCGTCCGCGCAGATACAAATCATACGCCTCGGGATCCTGGGTGAGAGACTTGGCCAACTGAGTCGTCTCCGCCAGTTTCAGCTCGAGACGGAGGGCGCTTGCCACTTTCGCGGCTACGTCGCTCTGCAGCGAGAGGAGATCTTTTTCCGACGAATAATACGTTTCCGACCAGAGATTGAATCCGTTCGCCACGTCGATGAGTCGCGCCACGACGCGCACTTTGTCGGAACCCCGATTTACGCTTCCTTCGAGCATATGACCGACATGGAGCTGGCGCCCAATCTCTCGCACATCCATTTCCTTGTTCTTGAAAGAAAAGGCGGTAGTGCGGGCCACGACGAGCAGACCGCGAATGTGGGAGAGGGAGTTGATGATTTGCTCCGTGATCCCATCGGAAAAATAGTCCTGATCCTTGGTTTGGCTCAGATCGATAAAGGGGAGAATTGCGATGCTCTTTTTCGGAAGGTCCGGGTTGGCTGTTTCGCCCGGATGAAAATGCCGCCAGGCCATTATGGCGATGATGGTGAGCAACACGCCGATAATCACAAAATCGATCTTGCGCCCCTTGCTTGGCGCCGGTGATTTCGCGGGTGGCACGTCGTCGGTGCGTTGCAGACCCTCCGGCGTCAGCTCGTAAATCCAGGCTATGATCAGCGCAAACGGAAACCCCAAAACCAGGACAACGATAACCAGGCGAATAGCCCAGCTTGGAATATCGAAAAAGGGAAAAACCTGGGTCGCGATTTGAATGAGCAACCACGCCACGACCCCGTATGCGACCGCTACTCGGTAAACATTTCGCCGCTGCAATTCGGCGAAAAACTTTTTTAGATTCACAGGTGGTTTTCCCGCGAGGAACGAAATGAGTCCTACCAGTGCCTTCGTTTACTGACGAGTGAAATCGAGATCGCCACCCTCCCGCCCGTAGTCGCTACTTCACGCCCGTCGCGAAACGGTCTGGAAATGCGGGCTCTGCTTTTCCCGCGAGACAACGGTGACCTCGATGTTCTTGAAGCCGGCGGCTTCGAGAAACTGATGGAGCTGAACTTCGCTGAAACCCAGCCAGTGATCGGCATACAGCTCGCGGGCGCGCTCGAAGCGGTGGCTGAGCGACTATCTTTTGAAAGAGTGGAAGCTTGCGCTGAAACTCAGCAAGCCGTTAGAATGTCAATTATGCACTCAAAACCTGTTTCCCTCGTGTGCGGCTTAACAGCTGCAATCATTTGCTCACCGATCGCCCTCGCACTCGCAAGTCAGAGTCAGGACTATAGCGCCTTTCTCGATGCGGCGAAAAGCGCCAAAGTTGAAGTCCGCCGCGACCAAATCGTATCGATAACTCGCGATAATGATAAGTTGATAACGGCTCCACTGGTCTCTTGGGAGCGACAGCCTTCCACCGCCCTCAACCGCGGCGTTGACGTCGCCTTTGTCTATTCATCGGCAACATCTGGCCGCTTCCCGCCCGGTTACTACACCGTCAGGGCATTCGCCAAGGTGACGAAAGTTGGGAGAGTTGATGGCACCTTCCACTTGATCAATCGAGCGGGCAATGTCGTGGCAAAGCTGCCGGCAGTGATGGAGGTTCATTCCCTGACAATCCCGCGCGCCACTACCCAAAGGTCGTTCGCAACCATTGGCGAGGAAACAAACGCTCAAGGCTTACGGATCCGGATTACCGTGCATTGCTGTTCAAATGGCACCTGCACGATCACGATACACTTCTAGCGGAGTGTGCGGTTGCGTTAAAATTGCCGCTCGGAATTTCAGCCATCCACTCTATTTAACTCCGGTCGCGAAAACAGTCTGGAAATGCGGGCTCTGTTTTTCGCGCGAGACAACCGTGACTTCGATGTTCTTGAAGCCGGCCCCCTCGAGAAACTGATGGAGCTGCACTTCGCTGAAACCGAGCCAGTGATCGGCATACAGCTCGCGGGCGCGCTCGAAGCGGTGGCTGAGGAGGTCGAGAATCACAAGGCGGCCGCCCTTGCGCAGAATGCGGTGCGCGCTCGCGATCGCCCGCTCGGGACGAAGCGCGTGATGCAGGGCTTGGCTGAGAACGGCCAGGTCTACGGTCCCGTTCGCGATCGGCGGATCCTCGATGTCGCCGAGACGGTATTCCAGATTGGTGAAATCGTGTTTCTTCGCGAGCTGCGATCCGAATTCGACCATCTTTGGCGAATTGTCGATGGCGATGACCTTGTCCGCGGTTTTGGCCAGCAATTGCGAAAGCGTTCCTTCGCCTGCGCCCAGATCGGCCACGGTCAACTTCGGGAGCAGTGAGATCAGGGTATGCGCGAGGGCCTGCCACGAGCGGCCCGGGACGTAACTCCGTCCGAATTTGCCGGCCAGCTCGTCGAAATATTCGCGCGCCTTGTCGCGACGTTTGCGAAGGGCGAGCTCTAGGGCCGTCCGGTCCCGCTGCGTCTCCGGCATCTCGCGCGCCAGGACGCGAATGAGTTCGTTCACTTTCGCGCGAGCGGGATTGCGCTCCTCCTTCGCGGTCAGCCCGTAATAGACATTTTTCCCCGAGCGCCGGTCTTCGACGACTCCAGCGCGTTTCAACTGCGCCAGGTGACTCGAGATTCGCGATTGGCCCATTCCGAGAATCTTCTGGAGCTCGGCCACGGAAAGCTCGTCTTCCTCGAGGAGAAGGAGGAGCCGGAGCCGGGTCGGGTCGGCCAGGAGCTTGAGAAAATTAATGGTTGACGGCATCGGACAGCCCTACGATATATCGACGCATCATGATTGGTCAATATGTTGGCTGATCATCTGCTTCTTCGGTCCACCGTAATCTTCATCTTCCAACTGCATTCCAATGCTTCGACGTTTCATTTTTGCTTCCGAATCCGTGGGCGAAGGCCATCCGGATAAAGTCTGCGACACCATTTCCGACGCCGTTCTCGACGCCTGTCTCCGCCAGGACCGCCACAGCCGGGTTGCCTGCGAAACCTACGCCAAAAGCAATGTGGTCGTGGTAGGCGGCGAAATCACGGTGCCGAATCTGCCGAAGAACAAGCACCTCGAAGACGTTATCCCGATCAACCAGATCGTGCGCGATACCGTCCGCGACATTGGTTATGTCCACGACGACGACGTCTTTCACGCCAGGAAAATTTTCGTGAACACTGTCATCACCGACCAGTCCGGCGATATCTCGCAGGGCGTGAACGCGACGAAGGCCAAGGGAAAAAAGGGCGCGGAACAGGGGGCGGGCGACCAGGGTTTGATGTTCGGCTTCGCCTGCGACGATACCCCGGAATTGATGCCCGCGCCGATTATGTTCGCGCACCGGCTCGGTCGCGAGCTGACCCGGATCCGCAAGAGCGGCAAAGCCGAATGGCTCCGGCCCGATGCGAAGTCGCAGGTCTCCGTGATTTACGACAACGGAAAGCCGGTCGGCATTTCCAACGTTGTCATCTCGACCCAGCACACCGAGGACAAGAACCACAGCGAGATCGAAAAATTCTGCATCGAGAAGATCATCCGCAAAGTGCTGCCGAAATCGATGCTCAACGGCACGACCCAATTTCTCATTAACCCCACCGGTCGTTTCGTGATCGGCGGTCCCCAGGGTGACACGGGCCTGACCGGCCGAAAGATTATCGTCGACAGCTACGGCGGCTGGGGCCGGCACGGCGGCGGCGCTTTCTCCGGCAAGGACCCGAGCAAGGTCGATCGCAGTGCCGCCTACATGGGACGCTGGGTCGCGAAGAATGTCGTGGCGGCTGGCCTGGCCACTCGTTGCGAAATCCAGTTCGCCTACGCGATCGGTTATCCCGACCCGGTCAGCATGGCGATCAACACCTTCGGCACGAACACCGTGCCCGAGGAAGCGATCGAGCGCGCCGTCAATCGCACCTTTTCTTTCAAGCCCGCCGACATCATCAAGCAGCTCGATCTGCTCCGCCCGATTTACTCCAAGACCACCAACTACGGTCACTTCGGCAAGGACGATCCGGACATCACTTGGGAAAAAACCGATAAAGCAGCCGCATTAAAGAAAGCCGCCAAATAATTTATGAGTACAACCACCCAACAAATCACGAAACAGGACTTCAAAGTACGCGACATCACGCTCGCGGACTGGGGTCGCAAGGAAATTTCCATCGCGGAAAAGGAAATGCCCGGATTGATGGCGATCCGCGAGAAATATGCGGTCGGCAAACCGCTCCAGGGCGTCCGTGTCACTGGGTCGCTGCACATGACGATCCAGACGGCGGTCTTGATCGAAACGCTGGTCGCGCTGGGTGCTGAGGTGCGCTGGGCGAGCTGCAATATCTTCTCGACCCAGGATCACGCGGCGGCCGCGATCGCAAAAGCGGGCGTGCCGGTCTTCGCCTGGAAGGGCGAAACGCTCGAGGAATATTGGTGGTGCACGAACCAGGCGATCTCGTTTCCGGAAGGGAAAGGTCCGCAGCTGGTGGTGGATGATGGTGGCGACGTGACGCTCTTCATTCACAAAGGCTACGAGCTGGAAGAAGGCGGCGAATGGGCGAAATCGAAGTCCACGAGCAAGGAAGAGCAGGTCATCAAGGATCTGCTCCTCGAAGTCCAGCGGGAGAATCCTTATCGCTGGCATGAGCTGGTGAAGGAATGGCGCGGCGTCTCGGAAGAGACGACGACCGGCGTTCATCGCCTTTACAAAATGCAGCAGAACAATCAGCTGCTCGTCCCGGCGATCAACGTGAACGATTCAGTCACCAAATCGAAGTTCGACAATTTGTACGGCTGCCGGCATTCGCTCGTCGACGGACTCAATCGCGCGCTCGACGTCATGATCGCGGGCAAGGTTGCCGTCATCTGCGGTTACGGGGACGTCGGCAAAGGCTGCGCCCAATCGCTCCGCGGCCAGGGGGCTCGCGTTGTTATTACTGAGATCGACCCGATCAATGCGCTTCAGGCCGCCATGGAAGGCTACGAAGTCACGACCATCGAGGATACTCTCGGTCGCGGCGACATTTACGTGAGCACGACCGGCAACGTCGACATCATCACCCTCGAGCACATGGAGCGGATGAAAGACCAGGCGATCGTTTGCAACATCGGGCACTTTGATAACGAGATTCAGGTCGAGCCTCTCAACGAGCGCAAAGACGTGAAGCGAACGAACATCAAGCCGCAGGTGGACAAGTACACCTTCCCGGATGGCCACGAGATTTTCATGCTGGCGGAAGGCCGTCTCGTGAACCTCGGCTGCGCCACCGGCCACCCGAGCTTCGTCATGTCGAACTCGTTCTCGAACCAGGTCCTGGCTCAGCTCGATCTTTGGAAGAATAAGGACACCTACAAAATCGGCGTCTACGTTCTCTCGAAAGCGCTCGACGAAGAAGTGGCTCGCCTGCACTTGCAAAAGATCGGCGTGAAACTGACCAAGCTGACCGATCGCCAGGCCGAGTATCTCGGCGTGCCGATCGAAGGCCCGTATAAGTCCGAGCACTACCGCTACTAGTCGTTAGGCTGAATCGGCTTTCAGAATCGCCGGCGGAGCAATATTGCGGCCGTCTTTCTTCGTCCACAGATTACCGCAGATTTCTAAAGGGGCCTGCGGTCTGTTCCTTTTAACAAACCTGTGTAAATCTGCGGCCGAAAATCGGCCTCAAGCTCACTCGCCTCACCTCGAAGCAGAGCGATATCTGGCGTCCCCGTCGACGGCCCTTACGAATCCGGGTAGGGAATAATATTTTCGAGCGCCCCCTTTCCCGCTACGGGCTGGCATTTTCCTTGCAACGCGGCAGATTAGGAATGTCGGGCAGCTCGCCTTCCAATATTTTGTAAGGCTCATTCCTGACAAACGAGACCGATGTCCCGAATTTCCACTGACGCTCCGCGCGTAATCGTCGAAGACTTCCACAAAGTCATTCAGCAGAGAAAGACAAGCGGACCAAAGCCGGCGACGGCGGTGATCAATTTCCGGAACGAGAAGAAGGATGGAGTCGAACGTCCGGTGGAACTCGTGCCGCTCGGCCTCCTGCGTTACCGCGCGGCCAATGGC
>JBAPMH010000190.1:0-1896 GCA_049278515.1 Chthoniobacterales bacterium | reverse complement strand
CTTCAAGACACAGCCAGGATTCATCCGCTACGGGCTCGCCGACACCGGCGAGGGCAGGTGCGTGTCGCTGAGCGTATGGGAGACACATGCCGAGGCCGAGGCCGCAACGCCCCTGGCGGCTTCATGGGTGCGAGAGCACCTGGCGGATCGGGTCGAGCTCAGCTCGACGGAAGTCGGCGACTTCGCCTTCTACGAGGGCGTAACGGCCACCGTTTGACCGTCTGATCCTCTGAGGAGGGCCCAGCCATGGGCTCTCCTCTCAGATCGATCCGCGGCGACACGTGCTCAAGCGTTGCCGGCTGCGACGCGAGGAGGCTCACGTGACGAACGACTTTGAGGCTCAAGGTGATCGAGGCCCTCGGGAGGCCGGGCTGGTTGAACGAACCAAGCTTGCCGACCTCTTCGCAGCGATCGGGAACGCGACCAACGAAACGATCCACGACATGCCCGAATTCTCGGACGAAGGCGTTCGGCGGCAGATGATGCGGACATTCGCGGCTGTCGGCGGCTTCGTGATGTACTCGGACATGTTGCAGCATTCGACGATGCAGGCTTCGTCGGAAAGTTCCATCGCGATCATCCAGCTCGGGCGTTCATTGAGTCGCCGGATCGAGATCAAGGACTGACTCGTGATCCGCCCGACGGGTTAGGTCGCGGCGGTCGCCGAGGTGACGTCCCGCAGCGGCACCCTGATCAGCTCGCCGTTACGAACGCGGACCATGAAGGTCTGAGCCTCCTCGTCGAGATACGCCACCGTCCCGACGACGGTGCGAGCGTATCCCCCGTGGGACTCCAGTTCGAACGAAGTCTCGGATGCATCCACCCCTCCCTGGTACTCCGCGAGGAGCTCTTCGGCGAGCGTTCTCGGAGCCCGCAGCGTCGGTTCGCCGACGACATCGGGGAACGCGTGGCGCGAGGATGGATCTCGTTGGCCCGTAGGGTCTTGCAAGGTCATCGTCATCGTCTTTCCTTCCTTCGGAGTTCCCTTCATCGCGCCTGATGATCGAGCGCTTCCCTGGCGTGCATCCTCACGACTTCGTCGCGGAACGAGAACGCGCCGACCCATGCTCGTTCGCGTGCCTTCTCGATCCTGCGGCGCCAGAGGTACACAGCGACCCACGTGAGTGCGCCGAGCACTAAGCCGGCCCAAACCAATGGACCTGACAGCGAGATCGCAAGGAACAACAGAAGTGGTAGCCCGACCACGATGAGCAACACCGTGAGGACGTTTGCTCGAAGGGTCTTCGGCCAGTAGGCCATGTCTTGCCTCCTCGTTCAAGGAACCGGGAAAGGCAAGGTCGCGAGGTCTTCGCGTGGTACGCCCCGTCTTGGGCGGCTCCACCGATAGGTGGACACTCACAATCTACCAGTACCTGGGTCTCGCTCGACGGTGAAGGAGTGGCATCATGCACGCCGTGTGTATGCCACGGACGCCGTCGAGGTCCTGATGACATCGACACGAGAGCGTCCGGTGCTCGTCACCGGAGCGACCGGCCGGGTCGGGAGCGTCGAGATCGACCTGGGTCAAGGCCGGTTCATGTCGACCGTGTTTGTTGCGTACTTCGGGCGTCCGGTGGGCCCGTAGACCCGGATCGTCACCCCGCTGGGGGTGGCCGCCTGCGATCCGACCAGCTCGAGCGCTCTGTCCGGTCCGGTGTCGGGGAACAGCCGCCGACCCTGGCCGACGACCACGGGAAAGGTGAACAGGTTGATCTCGTCGACGAGATCGTTGGCGAGCAGCCACCGGAACAGGGCGCCGCTTCCGTGCACCTGCAGCTCGCCGCCCGGCTTGGCTCGCAGTTCACCGACCGCGGCCGCGAGATCACCGGAGAGGACGGTTGAGTTCGCCCACGGCGGGTCGGTGAGTGTCGTCGACGCCACGTACTTGGGCTTCGT
>JBAPMH010000189.1:0-2483 GCA_049278515.1 Chthoniobacterales bacterium | reverse complement strand
GAGGGATCCTGCGACCTGACGTGAAGGTTCCACGACGGGATGGAAAGCCCGGCCTCGCGCGCTCCGCGGGCTGCGTTACGGCCTCGCCTTCGCTCGGAATGACAGCTCTGTTGGCTGCCGCCTCTTTCATTGTATTCGCAGCCAGCGAGCTGAACGCGCAAACCCTCACACCGGCTGAAGAGGACGCACAGAAGGATTTCGTCAAACAAGAAGAAGCGAAGTCCCGTCTGGCAATCTACGGCTGGGTGGAAACCGGCTTGACCGGCAACGGGGATAGTCCGAACGACAACCAAAATTTCGGCCGGCTCTTTGACGACCGGAGCAACGAGTTGGTGATGAACCAGGCCGTGATCACGGCGGAACGCGCGCTCGATCCGAAGGTGGGATTCGATTGGGGCTTCAAGCTGCAGTTCCTCTTTGGGACCGATGCGCGTTACATCCACTCGCTCGGATTGTTCGACCACGCGATGAGAAGCAGCCTTTATCAGCCGGACATTCCCGAAGCCTATCTGAACCTGCATTTACCGCTGCTCACCGAAGGCGGCATTGACGTGAAGGTCGGGAAATTCGTTACGCTCGAAGGCGCGGAAACGATCGACCCCCGCACCAACCCCTTTTACTCGCACGCTTACATTTTCAATTTCGCCATCCCCTTCAATCATACTGGCGCCCTATTTACTCTTTACGCGACCAAGTGGCTCAACCTGTTGGCCGGCGTAACCCGCGGCGTGAACACCAGCATCGACGACAACAACGACGCGCCGGCCTTCCACGGGGGAATCGGACTGCATCTCAACGAAGAGAAGTTTGTTGTCTCCGCCGCGACGCACATCGGTCCCGAAACACCAGGGAACGATCATGATCTCCGTTATCTGAACACGATCACCACGACGTGGAAGATCACCGACAAACTCACCTCCATCACCGACCTCAACTACACCCACGATGAGGCGGCCGATGCCAGCGCCTATGGCGTGGCCCAATACCTCACCTACGCCGTCAGCGACAAGATCACGGCCAAGGTCCGTGGCGAAATCTGGCGCGATGATCAAGGCTTCTATGCCGCGCAGTTCGCTGATCCGCATGATCCCATGCGGGCGCTTGCAGGTGAGCCGGTAATCGATCCGCGCACCGTCGGCGGCGGCCGGACCACTTATGGTGCTCTCACGATCGGTCTCGACATTAAGCCGCCGGTCCCGAAACCGCTCGCTGGCCTGACCATTCGCCCCGAGCTCCGGGTCGATCATTCCTTCAGCGATACCCGACCGTTCAACGACTCCAGCGACGATACGATGTTCACCGCGGCCCTGGACATCCTCGTCACGTTCTGACTGCCGGCGTGAGTGCCTCTTTCGCGCGCCGATCCATCTGCGCTTGAACTGGTGCGCCGCAGCCACCGTCGTCCCGGCAATCGCAGAATGGATCGAACTCAACCGGGCAGCACAAGTGGCCGGCGCTTAGTCGAAGCAGCGCCCCAATGATGAAAAAACATTTCCTCATCGCGTTTGTTTGCCGCCGCGTACTCCGAGTATGTGAGAGGAAGTAGTATGTCACTGCTGATCGCGAGCGCGTACATGTGCTTACAAGGCAGCCGACGTTCATCAAAATCAGGGCATCCACACCGATCGAGAGACACCGGCCAGCGGTTTACGAAACAGCGTCCTCCAAGGTGTTCGACAACCTTGTGCCTGAAAACGTCCTCGTATCCACGCCACTGCCGGTTTTTCTGCACAAAAGACTCGTGAACCTCTGCCGACCATCTCCCCCACTGCATCGGCTCGGCAGGCAAATGCTGAAGTCGCGCTGTTTCGAATGCTGCAGCTTCTAAATCTAGTCTATTAGCGAGCGCGTGATCCATGTGTTCCAACTGAATCAGACCCAACTCCGCAGCGAGCCGGTAGATATGCATACACGGCTTGCAAACGTTTTTCTGACGTGAAAAGTCAACGCAGTCACAAGACGTGAGCGTAGCTGTATGCGTCTGATTTCGTTTCGCGTCGAAAAGGACTGCTTGTCCTGTAAGTCGATCCATTTGCTTAACGGCAAAGTTACGCGCCGACTTCTGTCGGTTTACTTGCGGCCCCGTTGAATTCGCAGCCGCATCTTTGAAGTCCCAATCAACCAGCGTCATCATAGAGGCGATTGGCCATCGGGAGGATGTGCTCCCGCAGCACTTGCAAATTATCGCCGTAGCAAAGTTGGTTCATTTCGTTGCATGCCATGGGAAGAGGCTTACACGCTCTTTGTAGTCCTCAGAGGCCTCCATGAGAAAACTTGTTTTTCGAATGCAGCAATTTACGACAGTGTATTCTGTCCTAATCTCGGGAATGCAGAGTGAAACTCAATGAATTGACTGGAACTCATGCGTTCTTTTTTTGAGGCCTAGATGCGATCTTCATCCTACGCAGAAACTCCTTTTCAAACGCCTCGGGGTCGCTAGAACCTTCTTCCAATATCTTTTTTCCAACTTTAGCAGCCGTTAG
>JBAPMH010000188.1:0-4838 GCA_049278515.1 Chthoniobacterales bacterium | reverse complement strand
GTGCTTTTGTTTTCGAGGCTGATCGGCGACACTCGCGGGTATGCGGAGAAACTGGTGGCGCCGGATGAGCGTCGTTGCCGTGGCCCTCGCTCTGACGACCGGTTGCCAGGAAAATATGGCCCAAAATAATTCAGCGAGTCCGAAACGCGACATCAACGCGGTCCTGCGCGACCACGACAAGGAGTTGCTCGCAATCCCGGGGGTGGTCGGCGTTTACGTCGCGGTTCTGGAGGATGGAAAAACGCCCTGCTTGAAAGTCATGCTGGCGCGGCCGTCGATTGAAACGGAACGGGCTCTGCCGAAAGCACTCGAAGGTTATCCGGTGGTTGCCGAAGTGACGGGCGAAATCCGGCCGCGTGGGAATCCCTGACTTTTCGTGGCCTCGATCTTTGTTACCGGCGGCACAGGTTACATCGGAAGCCGGCTTATCCCTTTGTTGACCGGCCGCGGGCATGAAGTGAAGGCCGTGGTTCGTCCGGGTTCAAAAAAGAAACTGCCAGGCGTGGCCATGGTTGTGGCCGATCCCCTGGAGGACGGTTCTTACACGGAGGCGGTCAGAGGCTGCGATACATTCGTCCATCTTATTGGCGTGCCGCATCCGAGTCCGGCCAAGGCTGCGCAATTTCGCGCGATCGATCTTCCCTCCGCGAAGGTCGCTCTCAAGGCGGCGGGGGACGCGGGAGTGAGGCATTTCGTTTATCTCAGCGTCGCGCACCCGGCGCCGATGATGGAAGCATTCATTGCCGTGCGGAGCGAAGGAGAGGCGCTGATTCGCGCGAGTGGAATCAACGCGACTTTTGCCCGGCCCTGGTACGTGCTGGGACCCGGGCATCGTTGGGCCTATGCTCTCATTCCGTTCTACTGGATTGCGGAACGATTGCCGGCCACGCGAGAATCGGCGCGCCGACTCGGGCTGATCACCCTATCGCAGATGCTGGAAGCGCTTGTCTGGGCAGTCGAGAATCCTCCCGAAGGCGTCCGGATTCTCGATGTGCCGAAGATGCGGGAATTGTCAGGTCGGTAAGGCGAGACGCTGTCGAGCCGATGGTGGTGGCGCGTTGCGGCTCGATAGCGTCTCGCCCTACCAAAGGCGCGCCTCGATGGTTGTCATCCCGAGGCTGGCGAAGCGCGCCGAGGGACCTCCCAGTCGGTCTGTGGTTACACAAACCAATGAGGACATGTTCGGCAGTGTTGCGCTGCGATTTTCGCGAAAGCGATCCTGCTCGCTAGCTCAGAGCGTCTTCAAGGACTCCAGCAGCTCCGCGCTTCCGCGAAGTCCGAAAGCGGCTACCGCAGAATGGCGGTCCTTGATGGCTTGTGTGACGCAAATTGCAACTGTGAGGTCCCTCGCCGTCTGCGCGGCTCGGGATGACACGCAGCTTCGTCATTTTGAGGAAGCGCTCGCTCAAAGCGATTTCAGGTATTCCACCAAGTCCCGCTTTTGGTCGCCCGAAAGCTTTGTGCCGTAATCGTGCCCTGAATTGGAATTTCCCGGAGTCGTCGTATCGAACACGTAGGCCCCGCCATCGGCGTAACCCATCTGGTTCGCGTCGTAATCCTGGGTGCCGCGATGAAAATTTTTCGCCCGTTGCGCCGGCGCGGTGAGCAATTCCTGCATCGTGCGCACCGAACCATTGTGCAGATAAGGCGAGCGCGCCCAAACACCGGCCAGAGTTGCCGCCCAGTACTTCCCGGTGCTGCGCACTCCGAATTCCTTCGGGGGCTCGTAGCCGGCCGCTTCGAGTTCCGCCAGAAGCTTGTTGAACCCTTCCGCCTGTTTTTCGGTGAACATTTCCGCGCGCCGCGGATCGGTCCCGACGTCGGCGATCGCATAGAGACGTTTGTCGCTCTCGGGGCCGCCATGACACGCGGCGCACGTCTTTTCAAAATGGACTTCGCCTCGCTTCGCCGCCGCCCGATCGATCGTGAATGGATATTTCGGCGGACGGATACTTTCGGAGAGATCGGTCTGCCGTTTGACCATCGCAAATTCAAGATCGCCTCGTTTCCCATGCAGGGGCGCGCCGAGGCCGAGCGAGGCCAGCAGATTTCTGGCGATGGGGGACTTTGTGTTGCCATCCCAGTGGACCCAGGTCCGCTTGTCGATATCCCAGACCAGGCCGAATTTTATCGGCGCGTAGGGCTGCGGCCTGTTCAAGAGACTCGCCGAAAGAAGGCCGAACGCATCGTTGCGTCCCGGGCCGGAAGCCGGCGGAATCTTGTCCGGCGGCTGATCCGGAACGTGCAGGGCCGCGCGCATGTTATGAAAAAGCTTGAGCATCGAATGGGCAAGATTCGAGAGGTCGTTCGCGTCCTTAGCCATCTCCAACTCACCCGGCGCAATCTGATGCAGCTCGCCCGGCGCAATCTCTTTCGCCCCGAATGGGTCCGCCGCCATGGTTTCGGTGATCTTTGCCTGCTGGTTTTCCCAGGCTGCCTCCAGGGCCGGGTTCGAAAAATACGCGCCCAGGAACAACTTCATATTCCCCGGCTCGGACGTCTTGAAGGTCGAAATCAGGATCGAACCGAAAAACGCTTCGACGTCGAAATGGCTCGTCGCGCCGAGAATTCTGATTGGTTCCTTGCCCCCGCTGGAATTGATCTGGGCCACGTGACAGGACGCGCAGTTGATCCCGACGGCCGAGAGACCGCCGAGATGTTTGACTTCCGATTTTCGGCTGATCCCGATGGGCCAGCCAAAGGCCGGGTCGGGGATCAAACCGAGATAAGCGAGATCGGAGGCTGGAAACAGCTCGGGATAAATCTTGATGAAGGCGCGCAAGACCCGCTCGGGGACGACCTCGGTGCTCATCGATCCGTGCAAAAAGAAATCAAGATCGCCTGCCGACCATTTTGGGATTTGGGCGGAATCGATTTTGGCCTTCGAGGGTTGAGGTTGTTTTGGATTGGCCTGAATCGCCGCAGCGATGATCAGGGCCCCGATCGCGGCTGCGCTTCGCCGAAAACGTGGAGGTTTCATCGGCTGCGGAGCGTACGAATTACCCTCCGAGATGTAAAGAATCCTGTCCTGATTTATCCGCAAGACCGTGAAGGGCCGTCATCCTGAGCGCAGCGAAGCGGAGTCGAAGGACCCCGTTGACCTTCAGAGATTTCGTCGAACTCGTCTCCGCGTAGGCGGCGCTAGGGGAAAGCAGCGCCGACATTAGGTCAACGGGGTCCCTCGACTTCGCTCGGGATGACTGCCGTTTAAAGCGGCCGATTGACCCTGCGCCGGAGAAACCGTAGAACCAAACCCGGATCGCAGGATTTTCATGGGCCAATACGAACCAACTTCGCGACGGCCCATCGCGGATGGGTTTCGCGCTACCGCCCGTTTTGCCACCAGGCTTTGCGTCCGGCTTGGTATTCATCCGGATTCGATTTCGTACGCGTCAATCGTCGCCGCCGCGCTGGCCGCGGTTTGCTTTTGGAAATCGGGAGCATATCCGGGGCTGCTTTTCCTGGCGCCGCTTTTTTGTTACCTCCGGCTCTGGTTCAACATGCTCGACGGGATGGTGGCGATTGCGTCGGGGAAGGCGAGCTTGCGCGGAGAAATCCTGAACGACCTTCCCGATCGGGTCTCGGATGTCCTGATTTTCGCCGGCGCGGCCCAGAGCGGCTGGATGAACCCGGTCGTCGGCTATTGGGCTGCAATTTTCGCGCTCCTGACCGCCTATGTGGGGATGTTTGGACAAGCGGTCGGCGCGCAACGCGAATTCGGCGGAATCATGTCGAAGCCGTGGCGAATGGTTACCTTGCACGCCGGGGCGTGGCTCACGCTCGCCTGCCTCTGGTGGAACGGCGGTGCGCTTCGCTTCGGAGGGTTGACGACTCTGGACTGGGCTTGCCTCATTGTCGTGGCAGGTTGTCTGCAGACGATGACGATCCGGTTGAAGCGAATCATGGCGGCGTTGAAAGCAAAGTCCGCCTCTCCTTAATGTCGCCGCAACACGCGCTCGAGGACCCGGTCTTCCGCGCTTATCTCTTCATTATTTCGTTCTCGCTGGCGGGTGGGGGAATCGTGCTCGGCTTTCTCCATTGGGGATTGAAGAAACAACTCGGCTCGATCTGGAGCACTTATCGTTCGTGGCTGGTTCTGGCCCCAATCGGTTTGGCGGTGATCTTCGCCGGCCGCGTCCCCACGATCGTTGGCATTACCCTTCTGGCCATTTTCGGGTTCAAGGAATTTGCGCGCGCCTCCGGACTTTATCGGGATTGGTGGATGACCGGCGCCGCCTATGCCGGCATCGTGACGGTCGGCGCGGCGTCGTTAATGCCGCACCCGCGCGGCGACGAACCGGGCCAGGGCTGGTATGGGTTTTTCGTGGCCGTGCCGGTCTTCGCCATCGCGCTCATCCTGATCGTGCCGATCCTGCGCAACCGCGCCCGCGGCGAACTGCAGCGCATGTCGCTCGGCATCGTCGGCTTTGTCTACATCGGCTGGATGTTCGGCCATCTCGGGTTTCTGGCCAATGCCGTCAACGCCTACGGCTATCTTCTCTATGTGATTTTCGCGACGGAGTTGAACGATATCGCGGCCTTTACCTTTGGCCGGCTTTTCGGGCGTCATCCCTTGCGGAGCGAGATCAGTCCAAAAAAAACATGGGAAGGCGCCCTCGGCGCGCTCGGGGTCTCGATGATCCTGCCGTGGCTCCTGCGTTTTTCCCTTCCGGAATTTGGACCGTGGCAGTTGATCCTGACCGGATTAATTGTCGGCATCGGCGGGCAACTCGGCGATCTTTCAATCAGTGTGATCAAGCGTGACATCGGCACGAAAGATATGGGAGGTTTGATTCCGGGCCACGGCGGCATTCTCGATCGGATTGATAGTTTGATTT
>JBAPMH010000187.1:0-14969 GCA_049278515.1 Chthoniobacterales bacterium | reverse complement strand
GGTGTTGCTGTAGCGGTTGCTGTCGGAGTTGCCGTAGCGGTCGCCGTCGGAGTGGCCGTGGCAGTCGCTGTTGGCGTGGCCGTGGCGGTCGCTGTTGGAGTAGCCGTGGCGGTTGCCGTTGGCGTGGCCGTGGCGGTTGCCGTTGGCGTCGCTGTAGCGGTCGGCGTCACTGTAGCAGTCGCGGTCGGCGTTGCGGTGGCAGTTGCTGTCGGAGTTGCCGTGGCAGTCGGTGTCGCTGTAGCGGTTGCTGTCGCCGTCGGTGTAGCGGTGGCAGTCGCCGTCGGTGTGGCCGTGGCAGTTGCCGTTGGTGTAACCGTGGCGCTCGCTGTTGGAGTAGCCGTCGCGGTCGCTGTTGGAGTAGCCGTCGCGGTCGCGGTTGGTGTTGCTGTAGCGGTCGCCGTCGGAGTGGCCGTGGCGGTTGCGGTTGGCGTAGGGGTAGCAGTCGCTGTCGGAGTAGCCGTGGCAGTCGCGGTCGGCGTTGCGGTAGCGGTCGCCGTCGGAGTGGCCGTGGCGGTTGCGGTTGGCGTAACCGTGGCAGTCGCTGTCGGCGTCGCTGTAGCAGTCGCCGTTGGAGTACTCGTAGCGGTCGCGGTTGGCGTAGCCGTGGCGGTCGCTGTTGGCGTTGGCGTTGGCGTTGGGGCCACGCCTTCATCTGCACCAATGTCTGGCGCCGCATCGCGCAGGTCACCGTCGATGTCGCTCGTAATGCCGACGTCGACGCCAGCATTGATGGCTGGGCTGCCAGTCTGAATATGCAGATCGGCGGGCGCCGGCGCCGTGACGAATAACGGATCGGCCGCGATCGAATTCGCGTCCTGACCGGTGGCTGTCTGCCAATCGCTCAAGGTGGCCTCGGGGCTCGTGACAAGAAGCCCGACATTCTGGGCGAAGTAATCGTTGTAGTTGATGTTGGAGAACACGGAAGCCGGGCGTTTGCAGATGACGGCGTAGCGGGTGCCGCGCGTCTGCGTACTGGCCAGGATGTTATCGCGCAGATCAATCGCGCCCGTAATGCTTACAGCTGTGCTAACGTAGAAGGCGGCTGTTGTGCCGGCGTCGGCATTCGCTCCCTGGTCCGAATTCAGAAGGATCGAATTGTGGTAGATCTTGTACCCGCTACCAAGCGACGCCACGATTCCGTACCCATTGTCCTGCTCACCGTCGCCGTTGAAACCCTCGGAAGCCACGTCCGAAATGAAATTGTTGGCAACGACCAGGTTTTGCGTCGTCGAGGGAGAGGTGAGCCAGATCCCGTTACTGCCCCATCCACTGGAGTTGGTCTGCCGAATGTCGCTGATCTTGTTGTCACGAATCGTGCCGCCATTCACCGACTGGTGGATGAGGATGCCGCCTACCACGGTAAACGACGCCGGCGTCGAACGAATACCGGCGATGACATTGCCGCTGATGGTAAAGTTTTGGGCGTTCGCCAGCTCAATGCCTCGGACAAGGATCTTGTCCGCCACCACCGTCGACCCAAAAGAGTTGCCCGTGATGGCCCAGTTCTGATCGAGCGCTGTGCCGATCCCACGCAGATCTGCTCCAAACCGCGTTCGGAAGATCTGGTTGTTTTGGAGACTGTTATTCGAATTGGCTGTGTTGGCATCATCACCCAACGTCGTGCCGCTGCCCGACACCACGCCATACATGGAGGTCGTGCCGCTTGCACCTGAGATGAGGCAATTCTTGAAAATGTTGCCTGTCGCCCCATTGGAGGAGTTAACGCTGCCGATCCAGATCGACGCACCGTTCAGGCTGCTGGTGGTAATCGCCAGGCTGCGGTCGGTGCCGCCGGAGGTGGAACCATCGATGGTGACATTGTCCGCGCCGAACAGTTTGATCACGGCGCCGCCGGGCACATTACCCGTGACCGTGCGAGCACCGCCAGCGGGTTTGATAGTGAGGGAGGTCCAAGAACTGATCGATGGCTGATTCAACACCGCCGGCGTCGCGCCTTCATCGATATCGCAGTTAATGGTGACGATAATGTTATTGCCGGCCTGAATTGGGATGGCGTTGAGCGCATCGAAGGCGTCCTTCAACGTCACATAAAAGCCATCCGCCCCCGTTGAGCCCGCAACCATGACGCACGCGGGTGCCGGCGTTGGTGTCGCGGTGGGCACAGGCGTGGCTGTCGGAGTCGCCGTTGCTGTCGCCGTTGGAGTGGCTGTTGGCGTCGGGGTTGGGGTCGGCTTGCACTTGCCGAACATCCCCGCGTTGTAGAGGTCGAAGATTTCATTTTGCGCTAGAACGCGGCTGAAGGTCTCGAGCTCGTCGATCCTGCCGCTGAAAGCGCTGGAGCCGCCGGTCTTTAGCCCAATCCTGGCGGCGGTTGCGTTGTCGTTGGGAGTGCCGCCATTATCGCTGCCAAACGGTGATGACGACACCAGCGCTCCATTGACATACATCACGAATCTTGCACCAGGGCCCGCGTTCCCGTCATAGGTCACGGCTACGTGCTGCCACACGCCGGTCGTGATCACGGCGGCATCGCTCGAATAGGCGGTATTGCCGGCGCTGCTCGTTACGGTCGGAAACAGGAACCCCCCCGAAATGGACACCAGGTAACTGCTCCCCTTGTCGATGATGGTTTCATCGCTCGCGCTGGTTGGGTTGATCCACGCGTCAACGGTGAAGGTGACGGGCAGATCGGCGTCTCCCACATCGACGTAATCACTGCTCGGGCCGAAACTAAAGGCCTGGGCCACTTCACCCGCTGCATAGGTGGCGTTACCTTGCAGCGTCCCATTGTTGGCTCCCTGAATGTCGTTCGGATGTCCATCGCCCGGCCACCAGTGGGTCATGCCCGCGGGTGGCGGCGTACATGTCGTCCCGGGGGTCGGAGTAGGCACCGGCGTGGCTGTTGGTGTAGCTGTCGGGGTAGCCGTTGGCGTCGGGGTAGGCGTCGCCGTTGGGATCGGTGTGGGCGTCGCCGTTGGGGTCGGTGTGGGCGTCGGAGTCGGTGTGGGCGTCGGCGATGCGCACCCGGCAGTGGTGAACGTCAGGCTCCATCCGCCATCGATGGCTCCAAAATCGCCCGCGACGGAATCGATCGCGTAGAGGCGCCAGTCGCCGTCTGCGTTCGTCCCTCCGTAGACCGACGCGAAGGTGTCCGTGCCCCCGGCGAAGGGCCCCGGATTGGCATAGCTCGAGCCCGGACCCGGGAAAGGAAAGTTGTGGTTGGCGTAGGCGGTGGGTTTGTAAATTCCGGGTAACACGATACTCCCGGCGTTAGGCAACTGCGTGGCGCCTGTGTCACTGAACGTGTAGATGACAGGAATAAGCTGGAGCCCACCAGCATTGTCTTCACGGTCCTGGATGTTGAAGGCCGCGCCGGTTGGTCCGACCAACACGATGGCAATATCACTCGGGAACGTGTGGTGAAATCCGTTGATCGTTACCTGAATGCTGCCTGGTGTCGCGGGGATCGTTCCGACGCCTGAAATAACGATTATCGAAGGATAGGGATCGGCCCGTCCGGTTTCTTCTCCAGGGGCGGGAAGCACAATCGGTGTCGTGTTCGACGTGGTGGTGGTGGTGCAGGGACTCGGCGTTGGGGTGGGAGTCGGCGTGGGTGTCGGAGTTGCTGTAGCGGTCGCAGTTGGCGTAGCCGTCGGAGTGGCCGTGGCAGTCGCTGTCGCGGTAGCGGTGGGCGTCGGAGTGGGTGTGGGCGTCGGGGTTGGCGCGAGTGGTTCAGCCGCCGACCAATCGGAGAAGCTGGTTACCCCGGGGACACTGATTGTATTAGTGGCGGCGTTCACCGTGCCGGCCGGGTTCGAGACGCCTCCATCAAACTTGTAAGGAACGAAGAGGGCTTCGTTCGCCGTGCCCGGGACGTCGCCATCCAGATAGGTGAAGCTCAGGTTGGCTAGGGTGAGGCCGTTATTGGTCAGCGACCAGAAGCGCCGGAGCGCCTTGGTCGGATCGGCGAAGAGACCGTGGAACGCGTTGGTCACCGTCGCCGTCACGTCGCCGGCCGCTGACGTCGCCAGATTATTGACCGTAGCGGAGGTATAGCCGGCCGTCGTCCCGCCGATGGTGCCGAGATCAAAAGTAAAGGGCTGCAACCCGGCGTTGTAGATCTTCTTCATCGTGCCCACTACGTAGCTGGCCGACGAACCGTTCGAGGTGGCGGTGGCCGCCATGGTCAAGGTGTTCGCGCCGGTGTTAACGATGCCCGCGGTCAGCGTCAGGGCATTAGTTCCGCCATTGATGGTGAGCGGTGTTCCCAATGTGACGGAACCGCCGGAGGTGCGATTCATGGTCAAGCCCACCAGCGACTGGTTGCCGCTGGTGAACTTCAACGTCCCCGCCGCGCCCGTTCCATTCAAAACGATATTCGAGGACGCGCTTCCCTTGAAAGCGCCTGTCGCATTGCTGCCGCCGATCCCCCCGGAATTGATGGTGAACGTCTGGCCGTTGAGATCCAGCATATCCCCCGCGCCGCCGTTGAATTGTAACGAATCGCCGCCGCCCGGAGCAGCCACGCTGATGTCGGTGCCACTCACGATCTGGACCGACCCGGTCGATTTGTTGAGGCGCAGATAATCGAACACAACCGGGTCGCCCACGCCGTTGACGAGCTGTGTGCCCGTTCCATTAAAGGTGACCACGCGGCCATTCGGCACGAAGAAGGCCGTGTCCTCTCTGCGGAAGTAGTCGCCGACAACGAGGTCGCCGCCGCTTAACGATGACAGAGTCAGAGTGCCAAACAGACCGGCTGCCTGGATATCGACGCCACCACCGACGGTAAGGGAAGCGGTCATCGGGGTGGCAGCCATCGAAAGCTCGGCATTGCTATGGATGGTGAGATTGCCGGCGATGGCGCGCGCCGTGCCGGGCCCGCCGAACCCGAGGTCGATGTAGGAAACTGCGTTTACCTCGACATTAGCCGGGTAGCCTGGGCCGCTGGTTGCACTCCATTCCAGACCGCGCCCGACGAACCCGAAAGTGCCGACATCATAGACCAGCGTCGAACCGCTGCCGTAGGTTGGCGGATTCGTGCTGACGAATCCGGTGCTGTACCTGATCAGTCTCGCCGTCCCACCGAGCGTGGTCAGTGAAGCGCCAAAATCGACCGCGGCTTGGAGCTCTACCCTGGCATTGCCGTTCACCACCAGCGTACCGCTGCTGGCCGAAGTGACGGTCTTCGATCCGCTGCAGACTAACGATCCAGCCGCAATGCTGGTGATGTTCCGCGCGCCGCCGCTGACCAAAATATTGCCGCCATTGTTCTGCAAGGTGAGAATGTTGCCGCCCAGATCGATTCCACCCGCGTCGAGCAGTTGCAGCACGTCGCCTGAGGTAGCGGTAACGGTGACGCTGGTGGCGATGGCATCATTCAGCTTTAAGACGCCGGATGGCTTATTCACTCCCACGCTGCTGAAGGTCTCCGCGCCCGGAGTGCCACGTGATATCGTCTGCGTGCCGGTGCCGTCGAACGTCACCAGGAACCCGTTGGGCAGGAACGTCCCGCTATCCGTCCAGTTGCCGCTCACCGTGATTGCTGCGGCGAGCGACAGCGTGCCGCCAACATCGATCTGGACGTCGTTGTAATCGCTGGCGGATGAATAAACCCCTGATTGAACTCGCAGCAGATTCGTCACGATCTGGCCGGAGTTGCCCGTGACCGTGCTGCCGCCGGTGGCCGCGATCGTCAGATTGAGCACGGTCGAGGGCAATCCGTTTCCCACTGTCTGGGCTGCGCTGCCGGTGTAGGTGTAGCTCGCTCCGCTGCTGAAGGTGCGGATGCCAGTGACCCGGACGTTGCCACTCGCTCCCGCCGCCGTGATACCCGCCGTCGAGCCGATGCCGAGCGTAGCACCGGAGTTTACCGTAAAGCATCCCGCGCCGGAGAAAGTGAACGTGTCCATGTTGAGGGTGCCGCCGCTGTTCACCGTGACACAGCCCACCACGACAACGTCGCCGGTCACGGTAACGACCGCGGGACCGTTAACCGTGATGTTGTTGTAGGTGCCGGCGGTCAGATTTCCGGATGCGCTAAAGACCACATCGGGCGGCGGTGTCGGTGTCGGAGTGGCCGTCGGAGTTGGAGTCGGCGTCGGAGTCGGTGTTGGCGTTGGAGTTGGGGTTGGGGTCGGCGTCGGCGTGGGAACTACGAGGACTTCGTCTGCGCCGATATCGTATCCAATGCCTTGCGGCCGGGTGTCGCCGTCAATATCAGTCGTAACCGAGGCGATGGGTCCACCCATGTTAAAGGCGGGCGAAGACGCGGAGATGTGCAGATCTGTCGGGCTGACGAAGAGCGGGTCGGCCGAGATCGAGCCGGCATCCTGGCCGCTGGCGCTTTTCCAGCCGACCAACGTGGCTTGGGCACCGCCCTGGAACCCGACGTTCTGCGCGAAGTAGTCGTTGTCATTGATGATAAAGAAGACAGCGGCGCCGGCGCTGGATTTGTTGTAGATGGCGTAGCGCGTCCCGACGATTTGGAAACTGGAGAAGATGTTGTTGCGAATATCCAGGCCGCCGGCCGTGTTGGCGTTCGCCGCAATATTAATCGCCGCCGTGACGCCGGGACTCGTCTGGTTGGTCGTGAGACTGACCGAGTTATTGTAAATCTTATACCCGCCACCTCGATCGACCATGATGCCGTAGCCGTTGTCCTGGGACGTGTCTCCGGAGTTGCCGCGGCCCGTAATATCCCAGACAAAGTTGTTTGAGACCGTCACGTTGGCCGTGAGGGAAATGGCTTCCAGGTGAATCCCGTTGGCGCCAAATCCGCTCGATTCCAGATTCTTGAAGACGCTGATGCGATTGGCATTGATCACAATGCCGTCGGCGGCGCCGCTGACCCTGATCCCGGAGGTGGTAGAGCTGCCCGTGGTGGAAACCCCGGCGACGGTGTTGTTTGAAACCGTCGCGTTGGTCTGTTCGAGCAGGGTAATTCCGTTGAAGCCGATCTTGTTCAAGGCCGCCGAGCTGCCGACGAGATTTCCGGTGACGACGTTGCCCGATTCGTTTCCAACCGGTCCGAAAAGAAGGATGCCAAACTGCGCCTTGCTCACGGCATTGTTCTGGTAGGTGTTGTTCGAGTTCGGCGTCTCGGCCCCCAGACCCACGGTAATTCCGCTGCTGCTGACGATGGCTCCCAGCGTCGTCGTTGGCGCGCTTCCCGAAACAATGCAGTTCTTGACCGTGTTGTTGGTGGCGCCTGCGCTGGACCTACTCGCGACCCAAACCGCCGCCGATTTTGTATTGACGCTCGCATTCGTAATCGTCAGGTCACGCGAGGAAGTTCCCGCGTTCGAGCCGTCGATAATGACATAGCTGGCGCCATCGATCTTGATGGCCGCGATCGACGCGAGCGGCGCGTTGATACCGGCGGTGTTCCCCGCCGCGGGCTTGATGGTGACCGTGTTGGTCGCGCTGCTACCCGGATTGGGGTTGATCGTAATCGGGAACGTTTCGCTGCCCGCATAATTGGCACTTACCAGATTGAAGACGACCGGGCCCGCCACGAACTTGCTGTTCAAGTCGGCCACCGCTGCCGTCAGCGTGGCATAGTTTCCCGTAGTGCCGACGGTGAAGTTGCCGGAGATGCTCTGGAGAACGGAGTAGGTGTTGGGCGAGTTCGGCGGATTGCCCGCGGCCGGCGGGTTGGCCGAATAGAAACGCGCACCGGTCCTGGGGGTAACGGAAACATTCGGATTAGACTTGGTGTCCTGAGCGGCGAGGTAATAGGAGACGTTGTCGCCCGAAACGACGCCGGCACCAAAGCTGAATTGATATTGGTCGCTTCCGAGAGAAGTCGCCTGGGCGCTGTTGTAGGAGCCGCCGTTAACCTTCCAATAAAGGACCGGCAAGCCGATGCCAGAGGTCGGTATGCCTGCATTATTATCGGTGATGGTGGCGGTGAGAGTTCGGTTGGCCGTGCTGTTCGTGTTCCCCAGTGGGGTGTAAATTATGTCCGGCCCGCCGGCATCGAACGCACCCACGCTCGGTGGATCGGTTCGCGTGTTGTCGTTGATATCCACATAGGACGTCAACACGCTGGAAAGGGAGGTGCCGGCATCCTGGAGCGGCGAAGTGGGCAGCAGCACGAGGTTGGTCGTCGAAGTGAATTGCGGATCGATCGTCAGCGAACTGCTGTCCCTCCCAGTGGTCGCTTGGAAGCTCGTGAAATTGCGGCTCGTTGGAGTCGTCAGGCTTCCAGTGGCACCCACGAAATGAGTGGCGTCGTTCGTGACAAACAGGTCGTTAAAGTCGGACACCAGATTAGTGAATGTGTTGTAACCCAGTCCGACCGCATAATTGACGGTCGTGCCGGCGCTCTGCGTGTTGGAGAAGATATTGTCCCGAATATCGAGGACGGGATTGCTGCCTCCGACTGCGAGCGCATAGCACTTGTCGCTCCCGTCAGTCGGCGCGCCGGGGGGCGTGCTCATTGAAACCGAGTTGAAGAATATCTGGGTCGAGCCGGCGCCGCCGCCGATAAATAAGCCGACACTGAAGTCTCCACTGGCGCCATTGGCGAAAACGCCGGCGATGGCGTTGTTGGCAAAGAGATTTGTGCCGGTGGCTGCTGGAGCGACGCCAATGCCGCAGGCGGAGAACGTCCCTGTGTTGCGGACGGTGCCGATGTGATTCTGCGTTACGGTTGCATTGGTGACTTCGTTGCCGGTGAAGGTCGAAGTGCTAATGCCCTGCAGGCCGAGCGAAATACCAAAAACGTCCGGCGCCGAGGTTTGCAGGACGCCGTCCACTGTGTTTTGCGAGATCGTAATGCCATCCTCAAAGCCGACCATGATGCCGCCTTTAGCCACGTTGTTCGGCGAGGCGGCATTCATCAGGTTTTGCGAAATCACATTGCCGGTGTTCTTGTTCGCGGCGCTCGCTCCCTGGGAAAAAATCCCGAATTGAACCTTGCTGATGTTGTTGTTCTGAATCGTATTCGTGTTGTTGCCCGTCCCGAGGCTCGACAGGCTGATCGCGGTACCGCCGGAGCCGATGCCGAACAGGGTCGTTGTGTTGCTGTTCCCGACCAGGTTCACGTTCTTGATCGTGTTGTTGGTCGCCGCATCCGAGCCCGCCGTCGTCTGCAGCCAAACCACGGCTAGCGAGCTTCCCGAGGCTGAGGTGATCGTCAGATCGCGCGAAGTGGTCCCGGCGTACGATCCATCGATGGTGACAAAATCGGCGCCGTTGAGAACAATGACGGCGCTGGCGCTCGAGCCGGTGATCACCGGGCTTTTTCCCAGAGCCGGTTTGATCGTGATGGTCGAATACGAAGCGGAACCTGCCCCGCTCGCGTTCAGGACAGCTGCTGCTGTCTCCGTGGTATTGCCCGAAATATCAATTGTGATCGCTCCCTGATGCGTCCCGGCATTAATTGCATCGAAGGCGCCCTTCACGGTGGGGTAGCTCGCATTGGCGATGCCGGCCGAGGCAAACACCTCGACCTGCGCTAAACTGCTCGAAGCCAAAAGCGTTAGTCCGAGGAAGGAGAGGAGAAGAAATGCCGCTCGCCACGGCGTAGCCCGTCCAAGGCAGAGGCGGGAATGCCGGCTGCCGGCTGGCGAATGAGTGGGAAAGGGCGATGGCGATTTCATCCGCCTGTGCGCCAAGACATCGGCGATTCGTTCGGGTGGCGATATTTGCCCAGGCTTCAATGGAGATTAGCGGTGGGCGTTGACTGCTCCTTCAGCGGAGGTCCATGAACTCACCACCGATTCCCACCATCCGAAAGAAAGATTCTCAGGAGCTCCAGCGACAGCCTATGGGACTTTGGTCCCATCCCGTAAACAGTGGCCTGTCCGAGGCTTGCCACCGTCGGACGACGCCACTGATGTGCCGTCGCCTCGTCCAGCGCGTTTTGTCCTCGACGGCGACCCTGACGGCATGAACATTTCCCGCTGCATGAGTGGAGATTCGTCGGGGAAACTCAATCTGCTAAAGCCGTCGTTGAACTGGCTGCTTATCTTTATCCCGGCTGCCCTCGTCTTCCGGTTCGTGCCGGCGCTCGCAAATCCAACCGCGCTCTTCATTTGCTCGGCGATTGCGATCATACCCGTCGCGGGCTGGATCGGGCGCGCCACCGAAGCGCTGGCGGCGCGCGTCGGCGAAGGGCTTGGCGCCTTATTGAATGCGACGTTCGGAAACGCCGCGGAATTGATCATCGCCGGGATCGCGCTTTACAAGGGATTGATCGACGTCGTCAAAGCGTCAATCACGGGGTCGATTATTGGAAATATTCTGCTCGTCCTGGGATTGAGTATTCTGCTTGGGGGAGCGAAGCACAAAGAGCAACGCTTCAACAAGACCGGCGCCCGGACCGTGGGCATTTCGCTCTCGCTGGCCGCGATCGCCCTGATTATTCCGACGGTTTTTCATCTGGCCGCCGCGGCCAGCCCCACCGGATGGAGCCCGGCGGTTGAGCGAAAGCTCTCGTTAGGCATCGCTCTCGTCCTGTTCCTCACCTACTTCTGCATGCTCGCGTTCTCGCTCAAGACGCATAAGCATTTTTTCATCGGGGCCGAGGAGGTCCTCGAGGAAAAAGAGGAACATTGGTCGCGCGGCAAAGCGATTGTCATTCTCATCATCGCCACCGCCGTCGTCTCCGGGCTTTCGGAATTTCTGGTCGGGACGATCGAAGCAGTCCGGCAGAGCTTTGGGATTACCGAAGTGTTTGTCGGCGTGATCGTGGTGGCGATCGTCGGGAACGCTGCCGAACATTCGACCGCGATTGTGATGGCGATGAAAAACAAGATGGATCTCAGCGTCGGGATCGCGATCGGATCGAGCCTCCAGATCGCGCTCTTTGTTGCGCCCGTGCTCGTTTTCCTTTCCTACCTGTTCGGGCGTCCGATGGACCTGGAGTTTTCGTTGCCGGAAATCTATGCCCTGGTCGCCTCCATTTACATCCTGTTCCAGATCAGCGGTGACGGCGAAACGAACTGGATCGAGGGCGTGCAGCTGCTCTCGGTGTATCTGATTCTCGGGATTCTGTTTTTTTATCTGCCCGAACCGCACTTGGGCGCTGACTCGCCGCATTGAGGCTTGTGCTGTTAGGTGGATCGAGCGCTCCGCCGCTCGATGTGTGAAGCCGAATCGCACTCATCGCGCGACGGAGCGCGCGATCCACCTACCTAGTCGACGAAATAAACCTGGACCACGCCGATGCCGGTGCTCTCGGGGTTTCCTCGAACCTGAGCGGTGTATTGCCCAGGTGGCAGGGTGTCCACCAGGGCGGCTTCCAGATCATTGCTCGGTTGCAGACCGGTGGCCTCGAGTTCCGTTTGCTGGGTCGTTCTCCAATCATCATTTTCGCGAACGATGGCGCCGTTCTGGTCCCGGAGCTGCAGCGTCGTATTCGGCAAGGCGTTGGGAATGCCGAACGCGACCAGAGAAGGACCGATCGCCCGGACGACGGCTCGGACCGGGCCACCCTGAATGATAAAGCCGGCGATCATCAGTTGGTCTCCCGGTTGAATAAGACCGCGCGTGGCGATGTTGGCGAGTTTTGCCGGAGACGTGGCACTGAGATCATAAGCATCGACGACACCGGTGCCGGTAGTGTTATTCAACCCGCGCACGACCGCCGTGTAACTCCCTGGAACCAGGTTCGCGATAATGGCGGATTCCAGGTTGTTGGTCGGGGCGAGGCCGCTCGCGTTGATCTCGGCTGATTGATCGCCGCTGATAAGCCCTCCCACGACCGTGGTCATCCAATCGTCGTTGGACGCAAGCAGCGCTCCGGCCGAATCGCGAATCTCAAGGGTTGGATTCGCCACGGCATCCGCAACTCCAAAGGGAATCAGAGAGGGACCAATCGCGCGCACCATGATCTTCTTGGTCGACCCGGCCGGCCCCTGGACGATGAAGCCTTCGATCAGGACGTTATCACCCGTGCCGACCGGGAGCCGGGTCGAAACGTTGCCGACCAAACCGGTCGCGGGTGAAGCGGTTGGAGTTGATGTCGGTGCCGGGGTTGCGGTTGCTGTCGGCGTGGCGGTTGGGACCGGCGTCGGAGTAGGTGTCGGAGGGGGCGGCGCACTGCAATTCGTAAAGATCTGGGCCCGGATCATGTAATTGCGAAAGGTCACGAGAGTGAAGTTCGTGCCATTGGCAGATTGGTAAGAGCGGCTTACCGGAGCATTGTTGGCAAACGCGATCGGAGCGCCAGGGGGAACAACGATCGGGACCTGGAAGCCTACGACAAAGTCCCCCGAGGTAATGGTAAGCGGCTGGGGCAAGGTGAAGTTCGTAAAGCCCGGCTGAGCGCCCGCTGTCCCAGCGAAACTCTGGAAGCTGATTCCGTTTATGTTTGAGGCGCCACTGGGATTGGATGCCGCCACGATGTTGAGGGAGGACCCTAGCGGGAAATTCTGATTGGGATCCCAGAAGATCGAAACCTGTTGCAGAATTGCCGGGTAGGAGGCCGGCGTAAGGCGATTCACATAGTACGCGCCGTTCCCATTGTTGCCGGCGCTATTGAACACACCGTCGTCGATCGCGAGTGTGACCGGGACGCCCGCACAAACCGTAAACCCGGCGCTCTGCACATCAGCGCATCCTGCCTTGCTGACCGTTATCGGGCCTCCCACGGCTCCCGCCGGAACGGTAGCCGTGATCGTCGTATCGTTAACGACACTGAAAGAAGCCGCGACGTTGTTCGCGAATTTTACTCCCGTAACGTTGCCGCCATTCATAAAATTGATGCCGGTGATCGTCACGCTGCCCCCTGGGCTGCTGGCAGTCGGGCTGATATTACTGATCGCAGGACAAGCGTCCCCCGGCGTGACCGCGAAATTCGCGTCTGAAATATCAAAGAAAATATTGCCGACGGCCGCTACCTTGATGCGAGCGGTGGAACTGAGAATCCCATTGGGGAACGTCACCGTCTGCGATCCGTCATTGGGCGTGCTCGCCGCGAGGGTGATCGGGAAGGTCAATCCGCCATCCGTTGATAGAGAGATCGTGACGTTCGCACAACTGACTGGAGCCACGTTGGTATTGTTGACGTTCCAGGTCACGGTCTGGGCGCCGCTCAGGGTCCCTCCTCCGTTGGGCGAGGTGATCGCGAGTGGCCCGGAGTTCCCATCGACCGTAATTGCCACCGAGCTGTCACTGACGCCGCCGAAGCCGCTTCGATTATCGCGCACGGTCGCGCGGAAGTTCATCGTGCGCGAAACCGCGGGAAGGTTCTCCGCGGTCTGGAATCCCCCCACCGTGGGAGGCGGAACGTTCGCGTTGTTTAAAATGTAGGTCAGACTCGGAAAGGTCCGTGACTTGTCCGTCGTCGGCGAAAAGGAGCGGAAGAGCGGCCTCGTGGTGGTGGCGGGATCGCCCGCCTGGTCCCCGTAAGGCGGGTTGGCATAGAAGAATTCTCCGGCATCGATTTGTTCCCAAACGAATGTGAGGTTCGGCACATCGGCTGGGTCGGCATCCGTGCCGGTCGCGGTCAGGGTAAACGGGGTCAGTTTCGGGATGGTTCTGGGCGTTCCCGCATCCACTGTGGGAACACTATTGCCTGTCGCCGAGATCCCTCCGCAGCTTACCGCGGAGAGGTAGGTGACGATCTCGTTGAAGCTGCCATTGAAGAAGCGCTGCTCAGTTAAACTAGCGACATTGTCGCTGCCGCAGAGACCCGCGTAGGACATAAGGGTTGTGCCGCTGCCGGGTTCCCAGGAGGTTTGGTTATTGCGGCTCCCATCGCAAAAATTAGTGGTTCCATTGAAACTGTGATGCGCTCCGTGTTGGTGACCAAGTTCGTGAGCGAAAATACCAATCGTTCCTGAGATTCCCGCCCCCGGAAAAACGGCTGACACGCCGCGACCTTTGAAACTGCTGCAAACGACGCCAGTCGTGGCGACACCGCTGGTGCCCGTGGCGAGAACGTGGCCGACGTCGTAGTTAGCCGAACCCACCTTGGCGTCGAAATCGGCCTGCCCCTCGTCGAGCATCGTGCTTGGGTTGCTATTCGTGTAGGGATCGTTTCCGGAGTTGCATGCTACATTGTGGCCCGGGCCGCAGACGGCATTATTCGAGGCGTAAACGATGCTCGGCGCGTTCACCAGATTCAGGTGGATCGACAGCTCGCGCTCGTAGATCGCATTCGTGCTATTTAGGATGGCGTTAATCGCAGCGATCGTGTTGGCGAGAGTATCTCCACCGAGCGCATTACAGAATTCCCAGGTTGCGGCGACCGCGAGGCGTTCGGTCCGCAGGGTTGTGCCAACGGAGCCATTTGGACCCGCCGGTCCAGGCGCGAACTGGGCCCTGCCCCTTTCGTCCACGCCGCACTTGAACGGGACGCGCTGGCTGTAGGAGCTGGCGTAAGCCGTTAAATCCTTGCTGTCAGACGGCTCAATATTCACGGCCCGTAGGCCGGCCGACAGAACGAGCGCGTGAAAGCCGAGCGGCGTCCAGTCAAAGCGCACCGTCGCCGTGCCGTCGTCAATTCCCTGGCCGCGATAGCTCTTGATCTCCGGGTATTGGGCCGCCAGCGCGGCATCCACCACCGGCGATTCCTCGATGTAAAAGCGCTGGAACGAACCGTCCGGCATCGGCAGCGCCAGGACCGCCTGGCTATTGCGAAGGTCTCCCGTCCGCTCTCGTGGGGCGCGCGCCAGCAATTGCGTGAGCGCCTCCTTGTTCAGCCGAAAACCCTGCTGAGAATCTGAAGCCGAAACCTGAGCGCCAGCGGGAGCGACCGATGATTCACCGATTGCTTCCCAAATGCCATCTCCCGACCTTTCCGTCGTGGCGGGCCCTCTCGCATTCACGCCCGAACTAAAAGCCAGGACGAACAAGCCAATTGTGGCAAGCGATGGGGTAACCAGAGCTGCAATTTTGATCGGGCGCATGATGCGTAGCGTGTTACGGAGAATGCGGAGGCGAGTCGAGGCTTTTTGGAGGAACCGATCGTTCCCAAATCCGCCCTAACCCTGTAGCCGCCCCGCTGTGCCGGGGCACGGGCTTGGTAGGTGGATCGAGCGCTCCGTCGCTCG
>JBAPMH010000186.1:0-6340 GCA_049278515.1 Chthoniobacterales bacterium | reverse complement strand
GCCCGTGACGAGATCGCCTATGATCCCATCGGCCGCCGAGCAGAGAACTCCATTCGACCATACAACCTGCGGCCTTCCACCGGCTGCGCCGTATCGGCGAGCTTCCTCCGCGAGGACTTCGTCAGTTAAGAAATTCATGCAATGCATGCACGCCTTGCCGGGCATCGAAAGGATTACCTGTCCAATGATCTCGTATTGTTGATCGGCTAATTGTTGAACATCCATGCCAACGTCGACATACGGAATTAGGTGTCGGCGGCAAAAGGCTTCCAGATCCCGGCGTCCTCCGAAGGTGTCAACGCACCCGACGATAATGTCGCACTGCACTAGATTCTCTGCGCCTGTTTCCCACCTCTCAACTTTTACCACGTCCGCATCGTCGTGCAGCGAGCGGATGGTTCGTTCAGCTATCGCGGTCTTCTTTTTCTTTAGCTTCACGTCCCTCTCGGTTGCACTAACGGTCCGGTTTAGGTTCGTCTCGGAAATCCTGTCGTGATCGCAAAGCACGAATCTCTTGATACCAAGGTGCGCCAACTGTTGCGCTACGTGTGACCCGCCGCCGCCCAGTCCAACGATTCCAACTTTTAGGGATGCAAAGATTACGTCGGATTCGGGCCCGAGAAAATTCTGTCGATCGAACCGATTCGCACGAGGCTGCCGTTTCGAAAAGAGTCGGCGCCAAGACCAACGCGTTCGCCCACGATCGGCAACGTGTTGAACAATAGTCATCGGGTAACCGACAACCGAAATGGCGGATTCGATTCCAATTTCGGAATCACCGGGGAGCGCGATTGATGACCAGCCGCCATCTCCGCTGAACACGGCCCAACCGCTCGCCTGCGCCCGATCGACATTGTGCAGGCTGTGGCCCAACGGTGGCAGTTCCGCGCTGTCTACCCCACTCGGGCTGGGAACGCCTAAGCCCCCGTGAGAGTGCACGTGCAGCTGACCAACCTTGTTCACGGCGGCGCGCGCCATTGCGTCGGTGATCGCGGCGGCACCTATTCGAACACCAACTGAATGGTCCTGGAGATAATGTTCGTCCGGCACGGAGTGATATGCCACACAGAGCACGAGCGTCGTTTCGCCCGCGCGGCTACACTTTGTTGAGAAAAAGCCCACCCTTTCAGCAGCAAAGTCATGGGGGCGGTGCAAATCGGCGAGCGCTTCGTCGAGAAGAGCTTTTGGAATCTTTACCTTGTGCATCATCGAAATGCTTCGAGGTGGCTCGCAAGGATCGCCGCGAGCCTCCGATTCGAATCCTGAGCGTTCCAGGAGACCGCCCACCATTGCCGACCGAGAATAATCACGCCGGCGGCGTTCCAATTCTTTCCTCTGCCCGGATGGTTAATCTTGGTCGAGAGGAACAGTCGAGATGCGTATCCATCCCGTGGGGTCGGACAGAGTAATGCGTCAACCACGTTGGGTTCGCATCCGGACGGCAGAGTCATCTGGGGAATCAAAATGAAGATCGTGCCCCCTTCGCTGGCCGTGGACAGGCCAGCGAAGCAGATTTTGAGTTCTTCAATTTCGTCGACAGCAAAGCTCACTTCGACGAACCCGCGCTTGGGGGGTGGCTCACGAAGACCTCGCCTCCCTTGATGTGAACCGGCTCGGTGTCCTTAAGATCGACGAACTTCGCCCCCCTCAGCTCGCTAAGGATATCAGTCGCCGATACCCCGTCCAAGGCCTTGAGGTGTTGCACCGAATTCTTGCCTACCTGGGTCTTATATTTTCTCCCATTGATGGAAACCTCAACAAGCCGGTTGACAGCGCGAGTGTAGAAAACGGGTCCGTCTCGGAAATCAATCGCCGTATTCACCTCGATCGGAACATCGTTCGGCGAATGCAAGTCGCGGAACAGCGCCACATCCTCCGGAAGTTCAAAAAGCGCTCGGATCGAGCCTCCTGTTTGGTCCGGCTTGCCGATCTCTTCAATGCGATCGTCAACAAACACGGCGCGTTTTGCCGGATTCGCACATTCCTTGCGTTTGCCGACCTCAGCCGCGCGGATCGTGTAGAAGACGTTTCCGTCACGCAGGTCGACTGTTTCACCGGACTTGAGGACAACGTCGTCTGGAGAATTGTGATCACGAACGATAACGAAAACACCGGGGACGCCCGCTTGGGCACGAAGCACAGCCTCCGAAACAGTTGGATCTGGAATGGCGATCTTCGTGTCATCGATCGATGCCGCCCACTTCACTGTCGATTGTCTTTTCAATGTCTGGGTTTCTGGAATTGGATTCATATGGTTAAAGCGAGGCGGTTGTCCGCGCTCACCTTCTTCCGCTCCATGATCTGAGATTTCTGGAAACTTTTCCCCAAAAACCTTTCCATGCAGAGCGGTTACTGAGAGAACAGTGGTGTCCTCTCTGATGAATCCTTCCTTGAGAGCTGCCCTAGCCGATCCTGCCGTACAGAAGACCATCGCTCGTGCCGTACTTCACGCCGACAACACAATACGCAGATATATCTGGCGGGGCTTTCGCAGGAAATACTCTCCGTCGAGTGAGGTGATGGTGGGTGACAAAACAGCAAAAGATTTCGTCGCCGAAGCAGTCCGTCGACTTATTGTCGGCCAGCGCGCTTTTGATTAAAGCAGGTCGCTTCTCGAGAATCTCAATTCCGTTACGGACAGTCTGATATCGTCAGACAAGAAAACCTCGGATCGAAGCGGTGTTGTCGATTACATCGAGGGGACCGACGAGGAGGGAAATCCCTCTGATCCAATCTCAATGGCGGCCGCTCTGGCTCTTACGCCGGAGGAAAAGCTGCGCGGAGACGAGCTTCGCGAAGATCAGCGGCGGTGCATCGAAGCGATAATGGCATCATTTGACGGTGACGATAAAATGCAGAGCTATCTCGAAGCATTAAGCGTTGGCTTTAAGCGGTCAGAGATTAGCGATCTGATGGGAATTCCAGCCACCGAAGTTGATGAGCTTCGGCGGAAATTAGCGAAACATGCGCCCAGGCTTTTTGGAGTAACAGACTTCAAGGAGTTACAGCTGCGTTTACATGAAGGAAACTGAAATGACGAATGATGAACAAGGTCCAATGGAGAATGTGTTGGAGAGTCTCGATCAACAGTCGGGGGCGCTCTCTTCTGAGGAGTTGAGAACCGAGTTGCAGGCACGCGGAACTGATATGGATGCATTTCTTCACCAGATCGATGAAATGATTGCGGGATACGATAAGCAAGAGCGTCTAGCATGGATGAGGGTGGCGGATGAAAAGAAGGATTCTTTGCGCGTCGCCGAGACGCCGGAGTCACTGTGGACCGATCGGAAGCCGGAAGAAATACTCGCGGCATTTGCGCTTTTTCTTAGAGCGGGGGGGCCGAGGAGGGCTCTTGCATTTAAGAACAAAGGGAATTTATCCGTCGAGGACATGGCCGCGATCCTCGATGCCGATGGGCGTTTGCAGCGGTTGGACCAAGATCAGGACAGCGGTCAAAAGTAATGCCGTCTAGTCAGCGCAAAGCAATCGTGGTTGCTAGAGCAGATGACCTGCTTGCGGAATTGCAGATTCAAGAGCCTCGTGAAATCGACATCGAGCGAATCGCTATCTTCAAAGGCGCTGATGTTCGCTACGCGCCGCTTCACGGGATGGATGGTTGTTTGGTGCGAAAAAATGATGCAGCAATCATCACGGTCAGGCACTCCCTCAGATACGAAGGTCAAAAACGCTTCGTAATTGGCCACGAACTGGGTCACTTCTTCCTGCATCCGGAAACGAGGCAGATAGAGACGGTTGATGATAAGCAGACGAACAACTGGTCGGAAAAGCAGGAGACAGAGGAATACGAAGCTAACCTTTTCGCCGCAGAATTGTTAATGCCGAAACGCTTCATTGAGACGCGAATTGTCGGGCAAGAGCCTTCATTCGATTTGATAAAGCGACTAGCCGAAGGATTTCAGACGACGCTTACTGCAACGGCCGCGCAATTCGTCCTCACGACTACGGAAGAGTGTGTCCTGATCTCGTCAGAGAATCGGCACCGTTTATGGTTCATTCCATCGAAAGGTTTTTCCTTTTCCCTGCTTGAGGACGATTACGTCCATGGACATAGCTGCACGGCCGAGGTGAATAAGACGATGCGGTGTTCGCGCTCCGCAGATATCGAAGCTAGCTATTGGCTCGAAGGGTTCCGAGGCGATCACAAATCCTGCATCACTGAGGATGCGATGTTCTTCACTACGCTCGGACGCGCTCTTACCCTGCTATGGATTCACGACGCGATTTGAGAGGAACTCACCCTTCAGGATTCACCGGGAAGTGTTTGTTCTTGAGGCGCTCTGGTACGCGCTCGGTTTGTTCGGACTCGATCTCTTCAGTGGCAGAACCTAACGCTTCGTAGGCTTCGCTGCTTCTTGGGGCGCGGCACATGTAGGCGGTGGCGCGGGCGAGGGAATTGGGCACGAGGATGGAGAGCTGAGGATCGCGGATGGCGAAGGAACGCGCGGAAATGCGGCCTTCGGGGAGGCCGACGAATTCGATGGCTTGCTGAGTGGCGATGGCGAGGGGCCGGATGATGCGAATCCGGTGCCCGGAAGATAGGGCTTGTCCTTTTGGGCCCGATCTGAATACGCTGGCGCTAAGACGTAATCCCCGATGCATCAAGTAGCCTGCGGCTTTGCATCATAACCCCAAAGAAAGGACCCCTAAAATGGACTGGTTCGTTATTGCTCTTATTGGCTGGTGCGGCACAGGTTGGCCGCGCCGTTTTCCTGGTGGTGGCGGTGGCGGTGGATTTGACCCCGATAATCCGTGGCCTCCAAACTGCCCGATGTGCGGCGGAGTGATCGGCTCAATCGCAGCCCTCGTGGTCAATTACGCGGTGGGTGCGCATTTTGCGAATGCCGGGTTTGTCGGCATGGCAATCATCTCCTTCGCCGCGGGCAGCGTCGGCGCGAGCCTCGTCGGTGGAATTGTGGGGATGGCCCGAGGCGGGAGTCGCAGTATTTAAAGTTAGTCACAGGGCGGCACTGGAGAACTGAGCGACGGACACCGGTGCAAGGCGGAGTCCGGACTGGCAGCTTCGCGTTCGCGGCGCTGGACGGACCGCTACGTGCACGGAACTCACCCTTCCGGGTTCACCGGAAAGTGTTTATTTTTCAGATGTTCCGGCACGCGCTCGGTTTGTTCGGACTCGATTTCTTCGGTGGCCGCGCCTAGCGCTTCATACGCTTCGCGGCTTTTCTTGGCGCGGCACATGTAGGCGGTGGCGTGGGCGAGGGGGATGCGGGCTTCGGGGAGGCCGACGAATTCGACGGCTTGCTGGGTGGCGATGGCGAGGGGGAGCGCTTCGGGGTCGGCCAGGCCGACGTCTTCGCTGGCGAAGATGACGATGCGGCGGGCGATGAAACGGAAGTCTTCGCCGGCGTGGAGCATTTTCGCGAGCCAGTAGATCGCGCTCTTTTCGTCGGAAGCGCGCATGCTCTTGATGAAGGCGCTGATGGTGTCGTAATGGGCGTCGCCTTTTTTGTCGTAGACGATCGCTTTTTGCTGAATGGAGTCTTCGGCGACGGCGAGGGTGAAATGGATGATAGGTTTTTTAGAGGCAGAGGCAGAGGGAGAGGAAGAGGGAGGGGTCGTTAGGACGCCGACCTCCAGGGCGTTGAGACATTTGCGGGCGTCGCCGTCGGCGAGCTTGGCGAGATGGGTGCGGGCTTCGGGGTCGATCTGGACGTTGTAATTGCCGAGGCCGCGCTCTTTGTCGACGAGAGCACGATCGATGAGTTGCTCGAGTTGTTGGACCTTGAGCGGTTCGAGCTGGAAAACCTGGGAGCGGGAGACGAGGGCGCTGTTGACGTAGAAGAACGGGTTGTAGGTGGTGGCGCCGATGAGGCGGAGGTTCCCGCTCTCGACGTCGGGCAGGAGGATGTCCTGCTGCGCTTTGTTAAAGTGATGGATCTCGTCGACGAACAGGATGGTCTTTCGGCCGGCGGACCGGAGCCGGTTCTGGGCGGACGCAACGACCTTTCGCATTTCGGCGACGTTGCTTTCCACGCCGCTCAAGCGTTCGAACTTCGCGTGCGTCATGTCGGCGATGACATGAGCGAGGGTTGTTTTGCCGGTGCCGGGCGGGCCGGACAGGATCACCGACGGCAAGCGGTCGGCTTCGATGGCGCGCCGCAGGAGTTTTCCCGGCGCGAGGATATGCTCCTGGCCGACGAACTCGTCGAGCGTGCGCGGACGCATCCGGGCGGCGAGGGGAGCGGAAGCGCTCACGGCCTCTTCGTTCGACTCGTCCGCGGATTGAAACAGGTCCTGCACGGATCAAAAATACATCTGAAATTGCAGATTGCAGATTGCAGATTGCAGAAGGGGAAGGGGA
>JBAPMH010000185.1:0-2089 GCA_049278515.1 Chthoniobacterales bacterium | reverse complement strand
TCGGTGCTCACATCCGAGCCCACGAAGAAACTGGTGCTGCCGCGGACCGAGCCGGGAGACCCGAGGATTTTGCCATCCCGTCCCAGCAGTTTGTAATTCACGGACACGAACAGGTTAAATTCCGTCGTCGAAAGAACGTTTCCGCGGACGGAGCGGGCCGGCGAGCGTGCCACAGACACGATCTCGGCCTTCAGAATCGCATCCGCCCGGTCTTCATTGGTGATGCGGAAGGTGCCGTCCTGTTGAAATTGTTTGATGACGGTGCCGGTGACCAGCACTTCGAGTCGCGGGACGAGCGTTGTGTTGCCAAACGTCGGCACGGCAATGGCATGGACTTGACGGAGGTGGTTTGGGGTCGCTGGCCCGAGCGTGTAGCCCATGCATCCGCCGAGCAGGAATGGGAGCAGGAAAGTGGCAGCCGCCTTTTTCACGGGCTACGGCCTGACCGATTGCTCAGGGGGCGCTGAGGCTTCGGGCGTGGCCGCGGGCGCTGGGGTCGAATCGAAGGTGGACGAAGGCGGCGCGGTCGTCGTATCCGGAAGGAGAGAAGCCGGCGGCGGCAGCGAAACATCGGTGTCGGAAGGAGGCAAAGGAGCCAATTCATTCGACGAAGGAGGCGCTTCGTCGGAACGGTTATGCTCTGGGGCTGGTTTCCGCTTTTTCGGACCGGAAGCGGCGGCGGTCACGGACGGTGCCTGAAGTTTGTCCTCGCCCACTTTCGCCCGAAGCTGGCTGATCCTCTTCTTGGCGCGCTCCCCTTCCGTCGAGCCCGGCTGCTGCCGAATCACTTCGTTATAATAAATGGCCGCCGCCTTATATTGTTTTTGTTTGTCGTAAAACTTCGCGATTTCGTAAGCGGTGCTGGTCTGTTTATGCTCCAGCTGCTTCAGATTCTCCTTGGCCTGGGCTGACTTCTCACTGTTGGGATGGCGCGCGAGGAAATCCTCGAAGCCGGTCTTGGCGTTGCTGGCAGCCGCCGGATCGTAAGTTCCGGACTTAGACGCCTTCGCCCAGATATATCCGATCTGATATTGCGCGTCGATCGCCACCGGATCATTCGGGAATTTCTCCACGACCGCCTGGTATGCAGCAATCGCGGACTCATTCGAACCCTGTTTTTCGTACGCCCGGCCCAGATCGAACTGCGCTCGCGCGGTATATTTTCCGTAGGGAGCCGTCCGAATGATCGCGGTGTAAATCTGGATCGCCCGATCCATCGAGCTTTTGAGAGGAATCCCGAGGAACTTCACTTTCTTCCCGTTCAGATACATCTCTGCGATTCGGAAAAGGCCTTCCACCGCTTCTTCGAAGCGCTCGGTTTTTCCATATTTCTCGCAGAGGACGGCGTAACTTTGGGCGGCTTGGATATAATCGTGGGTCTGCTCCTGCAATTGGCCCATCCGGAAGCACGCTCCGGGCGCGAGAGTATCCTTGGGATGTTTCCTCACGATGACGCGATAGGCCTTGATCGCGTGCTTGAGATCTCCCCGTTTTTCGGCCTGTTGGGCCGTTTCGAAGAGCTGCTGCGCGGTCCCGCTCATTTGCTCTTCACCGGGCGCCATATAGTGCGCCTTTTCACCGGGTTTGAAGATGACCGAGGCCCGGGCTGTTCCGGCCAAAGCCAGGCAAATCAGGACCGGGAGAAAAAGAGTGCGAAAGGAGTATTTCATCGCGTTGCGCAGGGTAGTTAACCTTCCCGGCTAGTCAAGTTAACCACCGAAACTAGCCGGAAGATCAGCCGGGCTTCCCTCGCCGTCGGAAACGACTATTCTGGCCATAATTTGAATCTCTCGGCACAGCAAAAAATCCGGCTCGGCACCTGCGCCTGGAGTTTTGAGGAATGGCGCGGCAACTTTTACCCGGCGGACCTGCCGCCGTCTCGCTGGCTGGAGTTCTATGCCCGCTATTTCCCGGCCGTGGAAGTCGATTCCACCTTCTACCACGCGCCGCCGGAGGGGACCGTTCGCCGGTGGGCCGAGAACACGCCGGCCTCGTTTCGTTTCGCCTGCAAACTGCCGCGAGAGATTACCCATGAGCGGGGCCTGCACGATTGCAACGACCAGCTGGTGGCCTTTCTCCGCGCCCTGGA
>JBAPMH010000184.1:0-1586 GCA_049278515.1 Chthoniobacterales bacterium | reverse complement strand
GGTGGCAAGACGCCGAGCGTGGAATGTCGGCTTTGGACGCCCCTCCGGCGGCGTTCGTTTCGTTCCTCGAAAATCACGATCAGGTGGCCAATAGCGAGCAGGGCGCTCGGATGCGCTTCGAGAGTTCTCCCGGCGTCTATCGGGCGATGACGGCACTGCTGTTACTCGGGCCCTGGACACCGCTGCTTTTCCAAGGCGAGGAATTCGGCGCGACCACGCCCTTTGTTTTTTTTGCGGACATCGGCGACGACAGTTTGCGTGAAGCGATCCGCGCCGGCCGTTTTGAGTTCCTGGCGCAGTTTCCCTCGATCGCGAGCCCGGAAGTGCAGCGCTCCTTGCCGGTCCCAACGCGCCGGGAAACGTTCGAACGTTGCAAACTGAACCTGGCGGAGCGCGAGACCGAACGTCCATTTTACGATCTCCATCGCGATCTGATCCGCCTCCGGCGCGAGGATTCGCGGTTCCGACGGCAAATTCTTCGCGGCGTGGACGGCGCTGTCCTGGGCGATCGAAGTTTTGTGCTCCGCTTTTTCGGCGAAAAGGACGACGAACGATTGTTAATTGTGAACCTGGGACCTGCCCAGCCATTCATCCCAGCCCCCGAGCCGCTCCTGGCGCCGCCTTTCGGCTTCGAATGGGAGATGATTTGGTCGAGTGACGATGAGCGTTATGGTGGCCCCGGCGCCATGAAACCGATCTCCGACCAAGGCTGGTCTCTGCCTGCTGAAGCGACGGTCGCATTGCGCGCCATTCCAGAAACGAAACCCCGCCGCAAACCAATTGATAGGCATGCAAACAAAGCCAAGCAATAGCCCGGTCGCGGTCCGCTCAATGGCGTGGGACCCCGCGCATCCCTCGCGCGAAGTTCTGCTCAATCGCGAATGGCTCGTCACCAATGGGCTGGGCGGTTACGCCTCCGGGACCGTGTCCGGCGCCGTGACTCGAAAATATCATGGCGTGCTCGTCGCGGCGTTGCCGGCTCCCCTCGGACGCGTCGTGATGTGGAACCATGTCTCTGAGTTCCTCCGCTTTCCCGGCGATGAAGTGGTGTCGTTAGGCGCGGAGGAACGCGCGGGCGGCCAGCTCGATTTGAAAAGCGCGGAGTATCTGCGCGAGTTCCGCCTCGAAGACGGGATGCCGGTGTGGGTTTATCGCGTCCGCGACCTGGTGATCGAGAAACGCGTCTCCATGCCGCATCTGCAAAACACGGTCCACGTGAGTTATCAGATCAGCGGGAGCGGAACGCCGCCGCGGCTCGAGCTGCGGCCCGCGTTTCATTTCCGGCATCATGAAGAAGCGGTCGATCTCCCCCTCGCGGAACCTTACAAGTTGAGCGCAACCGGCGAGCGTTACGAGATCGTTTCGGCGCGCCGGAAATATGGCGCCTTGAGGATGCGATTGTGCGGCCATGCCACGGCGTTCACGATCGCGCCGGCGAAAATCCATCAGGTGGTTTATCGCATCGAACAGGCCCGCGGTTATTCCTACGAAGGCGAGCTGTGGAGTCCGGGGTTTTTCCAAGTCGATCTTTCCAATGAAGGAACCGCCACCCTGATCGGTTCGACTGAGCCCTGGGACATTATCGA
>JBAPMH010000183.1:0-3443 GCA_049278515.1 Chthoniobacterales bacterium | reverse complement strand
GTAAACGATGGCGGGCTTTTGTTTCACCCATTTCAGCCACCCGTGGCGCAATGGATTGCTGTGCGGTTTCGGGATCAGCTCGATGTCGCGGAACGGGAACAACTCGCTGTTCTGGAGCGCCTTCGTCATGACGAAGGTTTCATACTCGTGCAGCGACCTGACCTGCCGATAGATGTGCAACATCTCCGGTTTCAGAAAGGTCGTGCAATAGCTTGCTACAACGCGCTTACCCATGAAAAGCCCGATTGTCCTTGAGGTTGCGTAAGTTGTCCATCTGTTATTCGCAGGCCGCCGTTTCCCGGGTTGCAAGCGCCTCCTCCGAGCGGGGGCTGGTGGCCCCGGCAAATAGCCAGCGCTGGAGATTTTCTTTCAACTCGCCGAGCCCTTCGGATTGGGAAGCGGAAATCCCCACGACCTTCACGCCGGGGAAACGTCGCTGCAAATCCCGGAGATTATCGGCCGCTTCGGGGAGATCCATTTTGTTGGCCACAATATACCAGGGCCGCTCCGAAAGCCGCCGATCGTAGAGATCGATTTCGCGCCGCAGGTTCTGCAGGTCCTCAATGGGATGCCGCCCCTCGCTTCCGGCAATGTCGAGGACGAAAAGGAGAATCCGGCAACGCGTAATGTGACGAAGGAAATCATGCCCGAGGCCGACATCGCGGTGCGCTCCCTCGATCAGTCCGGGAATGTCGGCAATCGAGGCCCGGCGGTAGCCGTCGAACTCGATAACGCCGACGATCGGATGAAGGGTTGTGAACGGATAGGGCGCCACTTTCGGATGGGCGGCGGAGATTTTGCCGAGCAAGGTCGATTTCCCGGCATTGGGATAACCGACCAGTGCTGCGTCCGCCATCGTTCGCAGCTCGAAAAGGAAATGTCCCTGTTCGCCTTCCTCGCCTTCGGTGTACTGGACTGGCGCGCGGTTCTTCGAGCTTTTGAAATGGACGTTCCCCTTCCCGCCCCGGCCGCCCTGGCAGAGGACAAACTCCTGGCCCTCTTCAGTGAGATCGGCGACCTGATCGAGATCGGAAACCGGCCGTAACGCAGCCGGAGGCGAGGCCGGGCTTTCAAACCGGAGACCGGAAAGATTCTCTTCCGCGCCTTCTTCCTCTTTCCGGTTTCCGGTATCCGGTATCCGGTTTTCTTCTTCCTCCCTCGGGTTTCCGCTTTCCGGCATCCGATAAACCACCGTTCCGACGGGCACCTTCACCACCTTGGGAAGCGCGCCGCGTCCATGTTTTTTCTTACCCTGCCCGTGCGCTCCTTTTTTCGCCTTGATGATCGGCTCGTAAAAGAGATTGGAAAGATTATCGGTATGGATATCGACCCGGAGAATCACGTCGCCCCCGCGGCCGCCGTCGCCGCCGTCGGGTCCGCCCTTGGGAACAAATTTTTCCCGGCGGAAACTGACGCAACCTCGGCCGCCGTCCCCGGCCTGGGCAAAAACTTTTATTCGGTCGACAAACATATGGGGAAATCCGGGGATTTCCCGGGAAACGCGCCGGAAGGTGCCATTGTCTGAGCTGCTTGTCATCCCGAGGCTGGCGACAGCGCGCCGAGGGACCTCTCAAGGGCACATGACCGCACCGCGCCACGCTGCGCAAGTTACGCACGCTTCGTGTCGATCATGCGCAAGCTGATTTTGGGTAACCCGGGAGTTGAGAGAGATCCCTCGGCGCGCTGCGCCAGCCTCGGGATGACAAGTTGTGCGCCGCCCGTTACTGCACGTTGTAGATCTCGACTAAGCCAATTCCGACGCCGCCGTTCTTTCCCGTCAAAATGGCGGTGAAGCCACCCGCGGGCAGCGACGTGAAGATCCCCGATTCCAGCGAGTTCTGCGGGGCGAGTCCGCGCGCGGTCAATTGTGCGGCCGAGACGGAGTCGTCCTGCCAGTTATCATTTGCGATCAGGAGCACCCCATTGCTATCGCGCAGTTCGAGAGTTGGATCGGCCAGGACGTTACTCAAACCGGATTGGCCGAGCGATGGCCCAATCCCGCGCACGACCACAGAAGAGCCGCCAGGGCTGTCTTCAAGGATGAATCCGCCGATCATGACGTTATTGGCCGTTTGCACGAAACCGCGCGTGCTGATGTTAGCCAGTTGCGAGTCTGCCCCTTCATCGGTGTCGTAGACCTCCACCAGGCCCACCCCGGTGCCGCCATTTTTTCCCGCTAGGATAGCGGTGTAGGAAGCTCCGGATGGAAGCAGGGCGACGAATCCCGATTCATTCGGATCCTGCGGCGCGAGACCGAGGGAGACAAGCTGTGCTCCCTGGTCGGTCGCGTTGTTCTGCCAGTTATCGTTTTGGACAAGCAAGGCACCGCTGCTGTCGCGTAACTCAAGAACGGGATCGGCCAGCGCATCGGTAATGCCGAACTTCGCGAGCGATGGTCCGATCCCGCGCACAGCCACTCTTTTGGGACCGCTTCCGGTGATAATGAATCCGCCGATCATTACTCGGTCGCCCGTTTCAACTCGCAGCCGCGTGGAAATATTCAGCGCCCGGGCTGGAGTCGGGATTGGGGCCACGGTTGACGCCGGGGTGGGCGTCGGGGTGGCAGAAGGGCTTGCTGTCAAAGTAGGCGTCGGTGTTGCGGAGGGGCCGACGGTTGGAGTCGGGGTGGGCGTTCCTCCACCCTGGGCTGTCCCGAAGATGACAATCCCTATGCCTTGCGCGTTCAACCCTGCCAGCGTCCGGCTATCAGTACTGGCGAAGTTGAAGTCCACCCTGTTGCTCGCGTTACGGAAATACCCAAACGCCGGCGCTGTCCCCGTCGTGATCTGCCCGGTCGCATACAGCCCATTGGAATGCGCCGTAATCAGTGACGTCAGGTTGGTCGTGTCACCCAATCCTGCTCCCGTGTTCCCCTGGAAGTTCTGGGCAAAGCCCCATTGCCTTCCAGGTCCTCCAGGCAACACCAGTGGCGTCGCCAGCGTTACCGGGATCGCCGTGAAGGTGTTCGCCGTCAGGTTCTGTGGCCCAAGGTCCACCGTGATCAACGCTCCGGATGGAATGGTGAATACCGGGGTCGCCGCCTGGGTGTGGTTGTTCCAGAACTGGATCCGCGCCACCACGTCGGTGTAAGCCTGGGTCGTCGTCGACACCATGTAGAGGGTCAACCCGGTGACCTTCACCGAGGTCGAGCTCGCCGGGATGGCGTTGTTGGTCCAGCCATCGCCCATATAAGTGCGCGGTGTGCTTCCCGTAAAGGTGGTCGTGTCTGCTCCCGTGATCGTGTCGAGCAAGGTGCCCGGGATCGGCGTCGGCGTTGGCGTTCCGGCTATCGGTGTAGGTGTTGGCGTTCCGGGAGTCGGTGTGGGTGTTCCGGGGCTCGGTGTCGGAGTTGGTGTTCCGGGAGTCGGTGTAGGTGTTGGCGGTCCGGGAGTTGGAGTCGGTGTTGGCGCGGGAGGAGTCGGTTGAACCTCTAATGAGCCGAT
>JBAPMH010000182.1:0-9100 GCA_049278515.1 Chthoniobacterales bacterium | reverse complement strand
GCTGCGCTCCGGGCTTTATTCCGGCGCGCCTCCGGCGCTCGCGATACGGGGATTTGACCCACCCAGGGACCGGCGACCGGGCTCCGTTGTGCCTCAAGCTCACAGGGAAGGGCAGTCGAGCACGAGCACGAGCGAGATTACGAAGAAAGCGAGAAACGCTTTAGACAAAATACGCGTTTGGCGGCGTTGAGAGATTAAAAGACCGTAAAGAGGTCATGGAAGATGTCGTCACTCATGAAGAAGATTGGAAAGTCTGTTTCGCGGAACTGGGGCCGGGGCTCGTCCTTTTTGCCCGCCAGTTTGTCCGCTCGATCGCAGACGCGGAGGACATCGTCCAGGAAGCTTTCGTCCGGTTCTGGCGGAAACAGCATTCGATCGAGAACCGCGGACTCCTCTACGCAACCGTCCGCTCTATCGCGCTCGACCTCGTTCGCCGCGATACCCGGCGGGCCCGCCGCGAAGCAGCTGCTTCCGCCGACATGGAGCAAACCACGGAACCCCATTTCGATTTCGATGACGGCTCCCAGCGCGAACTGGCTGCAGCCCTCGACCTTTTGCCCATCGAGCAACGGGAGGTGCTGGTCATGAAAATCTGGAACGAACTCACTTTCGCGGAGATCGGCGCGGCCCTTGAAATTTCGCAGAACACCGCCGCCTCGCGTTATCGTTACGCGCTGGCGTCGCTCAAGAAAAACTTTGTCGCCCATGAATGATTTCTCGGAACTCGAAGCCGAACTGAAGAAGCTGCGCCCCCGCCCGACTTCGCCCGACCTCGCCGCCCGGATAGAGATCGGCCTGGCGGAAGTTGCCGGCCGCGGGACCGCAACCGCGGGAGTTTTGCCGAAACGCCGGAGCTTTCGCCCGAACTGGATTGCGCTTGGTCTCGGGCTCGCGGCCGCGGCGATATTTCTCCTCCTCGCCCGCATGAATGTGGACCGGCCATCAACCAAGGCGGCCGGCCTGGCTTTGATTTCGCCGGCGCCGATTACGCCGGCGGCCCGGGTCGATGACAGCTTTGTTCCGTCCGCCTTGACCCGGGTTGTCTATGACACCCGCGACGAAGGTTTGCATTTCACCGAGGGAAAGGACGAGCCGATGCGGCGGGTTCGCTCGCACAAACGCGAGACCATGCAGTGGAAGAATCCCCAGACCGGAGCGTCACTGCGCGTCTCCTACCCGACCGAGGAAGTGACTCTCATCCCAATTTCCGGCCAGTAATAAGGATGAATTTTCCTGCTCTTAATCCTACTCGTGCTCGTGCTCGTGATCGTAATCGATCAGAGCTGCCTTCGAGCACGAGCACGAGCACGAGCACGAGCACGAGCACGAGAACGAAAGAAGAATCTCCCTTAACCAAAACCAAACAATGAAAACAAAAACGATATCAATCATCGCAGCTCTCGGGCTGCTTCCTATCGCCGGATTTGCCCAGTCGCCTCCGGTGCCACCTGTTCCGCCAGTGCCACCGGTCCCGCCCGTTCCACCAAGCCACCGGGACAGGGACAAGGACAAAGACAAGGACCGGCCCATGGTCCCGGTCACCTTCCTCGGGGTCGAGACCTCAAGCGTGCCTCGGGTGGTAAGCGAGCAGCTCGGATTGCAAAAAGGCTTCGGACTCGTGGTGGACTACGTCGTCCCGGACGGACCGGCGGCAGCCGCGGGCGTGCAGCAGAACGACATCATCAAGATGTTCAACGACCAGATCCTGATGGAACCCGATCAGCTCGCGAAGCTGGTCCGCAGCTACCAGGACGGAACCAACGTAACCCTGACGATCCTGCGCAAGAACACCGAGACCAAGGTCACCGTGAAGCTGGGCAAGAAGGAAGTCCGCCAGCGCGACCACGACTACGGCATGTTCAACATGAACATGGATGAGTTCAACGAGAAGATGAAAGACTTCAATGAGAAGATGAAGGACTTTCACGTCGACGTCAGTAACACCAACTTCGGCCCCGATATCCGGGAGACCGTCCGGAACGCCCAGCGGGAAGCGGCCCGGGCCACCGCCGAAGCGCGCGCCGAGGCCCGGCGCGCCCGGGATGAAGCCCGCCGCTCCGCGCGGGAGATGCGCCTCTATAGCCGGGACAAAGGCGCCTTGAAATCGACCACCATCGATCTCGGCAAAGCGACGATTGTATTTGCGGACGACAAGGGCGAGCTCAAGCTCGAGACCGTAGCCGGCAAAAAAATCCTGACGGCCAAAGATCCGCAGGGCCGGTTGCTCTTCAGCGGACCGGTCGATACGAAGGAAGAGCTCGACAAGCTGCCCCCGGAAGTCCGCAAGCGTTTCGACACGCTCGACCAGAGCCATCTGCCGGTTATGGGTCCGAACACCTTTGTTGATAACGACGACAACGACGACATCGAAATCAACAGCGACAGCGACAACGATAACGACAACGACAACGGGGATGAGAACGACAACGACAACGAGGAGGAAAACAGCAGCGCCGATGTCTCCGGGGTGACCGTCCAGCAGGTTTCTCTGCAACGTTGCCCGCGTTTGCTTCGCCATCTTAACGTCACCTCGATCTAAGTGATCGATTGCGGCCGTAACCCAGGAGAAAAATGAAGGGCATTGTTACGGTCATCGTCGCCAGCCTTGGGGCGACATTCCTGGCCGCCGCCCAGGAGCCGGCCCCCGCTAGTTCGGTCAAGCCCGAGGCCAGCCCGGCCGGGGAACTCGAAACCTACTTCGACTCCCTGGTAGCCGAGAACAAGCTTTCCGGCGTGGTGCTCGTGGCCAGGAATGGAGTAACCGTGGCGAGCAAAGCAGCCGGAATTGCCAATCAGGCGACAAAGGCTCCGATCAATTTAGACACGAAGTTCAACCTGGGCTCGATGAACAAGATGTTCACCGCCGTGGCCGTCGCCCAGCTCGCGCAGGCCGGACGCCTCTCGTTTAACGATTCCGTTGGCAAGTATCTGCCTGATTATCCGAACAAGGAAGTCGCCGAGAAGGTAACCATCCATCATTTGCTGACTCACACCTCCGGCCTGGGAATGTACTGGAATGACAAATTCATGGCGCAACGAGAAAAGCTGCTGACCGTGGCCGCGCATCTTCCCCTCTTTGCCGGTGACTCGCTCCTCTTTCCCCCCGGCGAGAAATTTCAATACAGCAACTCCGGCTACATGCTTCTCGGCGCGATCATCGAGAAACTTTCAGGCCAGGATTATTATAGCTACGTCCAGGAGCACATCTACAAACCGGCGGGCATGATTGACACCGGCTTTTACGAGCCCGGGAGGGAGATTCCAAATCTGGCTACCGGCTATTCCCGAATGTCTCCGGACGGAAAGCGCCTTGAAGAAGCTCGGGACAACACCAACACGCGCGAGGTGAAAGGCGGTCCCGCCGGGGGCGGATACTCCACCGCACCGGATCTGGTCCGTTTTCAGGCAGCTCTGCTCGGACACAAGTTACTCGACCAGGAACACACGACCCTGATTACAACCGGCAGAGTCGATGGTCCGCGCGGGATGGGGCGATATGGCTACGGTTTCGGCGACAACAATTCGGATGGGAAGCATAGCGTCGGGCACAACGGGGGCGCTCCCGGCATCGCCGCCAATTTCGAGATGTATCCCGAATCGGGTTACACCGCGGTAACCCTGATGAATACCGACCCGCCGGCAATGATGCCGGTCGCGAAGGCGATCCGGGAACGGATTCCGGCGAAGTAAGAAACAGTCCGCCGGGGCTTAACCCAGCTTCGGCAGCCCCGAACGTTTCGGGGTGACGCTGCCCGGCGGACTGTTTCCGAATCCATAGCGTTTCGACAAGCTGCTGTAGCGACGCCGCTCTGTCGGCGTATACACCTGTGCTATGCAGCCGGGCGTCCTACGGCGACAGAGCGCCGTCGCTACAATCTCCCCGGCACGCGGCGAGCCGGCTCCATCGCACTAAGGAACAGGCTCGTGAGGTGAAGCAAGAAGGTTCGCGGTCTTGCCGAGAAACAGGCTTAGGGAGAGCAGAAGCATTTCCCACATCGACAAGGCAAAGCGCGGTTCGAGTTCATGCAGCACGCAGGCCGTCACGCAGATCAGTGCCCCCACCGCCATCAGAGCGACCCCCAAGCCGGCGATTGCTTCTACGTTGATCCTTCTTCGTCTAGCGGCCAGCAGGAAAGCCGCGAAGGCTAGAAGCCAGATCACGAGAATCTGGCAGTAGCCCACCCTTTGCCAAAGACGGAAGTAAGAGTGTTGCGATGGAATCGAGCTTATCTGGTCCGGCGTCGCACCACGAAATGTGACCAGGTTCGCGCAGCCGGGCAGTTCAGCCTTATGCTCGAAATAGTAAGTGGTGGTGGCAAAAAGGTAGTTGGTGATTTCGGTCGCCGGCATCGTGAGCGCATGAATCAAATCGGTTTCGATCGCCTGCCAATGTTCTGGGGTCGGCGGCAGAAGGAAAGCGAAGGCCATTTCGTTCAGGGCGCGGTCGAGTTCTTCCCATTGCGGTCCATCGAACAGGAGGATGGCGCGCTGCATGAAAGGTCCCGAGCTCATATCCGCTTTCTCCAGGTGCATTTGTTCCAGCAACCCGATCACCCGACGCGCCTGGGTCGAATGGGCGCGAGCGGCCACCTTCCGCAAAAGAGCGCCACGCGCCTCCGGTGAAAGATTATCCAGAAAATTCAGTCGCCACAGGAACGTAAATCCGATCCTCGAGTGGGGATGCAATTTGGTTTTTCGCGCCAGATCCTTCTTTAAGGAATTGCCCACGGCGACGCAGGCAACTCCGATGGCGACCGCGGTCACGGCGTGGCGAAAGTATCCCGCCCGCCGTCGTCCGAACATCACCCGCTCGCTCTCGGAGGAGGCCTGAAAAACGGAGACGCGATTCTGAGCCCAGGCGATGAGAAATGCCGACGGCAGCAGCAAAATGAGGCCGAGATTAAGGTCCCTGGAAAGAAGGCAAAAAAACAAAACAACCGCGAAGAGATACCAATCCATCCAGCGCGGTTCGCGACGGTCTTGGATCAAACGCAGACCTTTTGTCGCCAGCACGACGATGAGAATTAAGCCCAGGGTTTCGGATCCAAGACAGTGGGCGTACGTATAAAAAAGCGGATGAACGACCCAGATCAGAGCCAGCGCCAGACGCACCCAAAACAATTGGCTTACGGCCCGGATAAAACAAAAGAGAGCAGCGGCCAGACCGAGGTGCTGGGCAATGATCACGAGCCAGATGCCGGTGTCGGTCAGACCGGGCTGCGATGATTCCGAGAGGCGGCTGATGGGAGCGGACCCCTGCCAGCGCTCCCAAAGTTCTCCGGCGAAAAGAGGAAGCTTCGTTACATAGCCATACGCTGGGGCGTGACCCCAGAAGGTCGCGACTACCGGGTTTTCAGTCAGCTGGACATAAGCGTCCGCGTCACGCCAAAGAGGAGGAACGGTGGTGATCAGCCAGACCGACGGCGCGATCAGGCAAAGGAACAGCACGCAATTTTTGAGACAATTCGCCGCGGGTGGTCGCGCTCTCCGGCTTGTCGACATTGGTCCGCCATCGTGCGCATTCTCGTCGCGTCGGCGCCAGACTTTTCCTTGGCGTTTTCCACCGGCTCACCTTATAACCTTGGCGCGATGGCGGCTGACGATCGAAAGACTCCCGACGACCCCACCCCGATCGTCGCGGCACCCACTGATGTCGCGCCCCTGACTCACCAGGCGCCGAAGCCGCCGCACGAGCGCACTGCCGACGAAGAGCGGGACGGCATTGATTGGCAAGGACTCGCGGCCAGCGACCGGTTCCGGAATCTCCTCAAGGCCAAGCGCCGATTCATCATCCCGGCGATGATCTTTTTCGTGGTCTATTACTTTGCGTTGCCGGCGCTGATTGGTTACGCCAAACCGTTCATGGAAACGCGGGTGTTCGGGCCGGTAAACCTCGCTTATCTCTTCGCGCTTTCGCAATTTTTCGTCGCCTGGATTATCGCCGCACTTTATGTCCGGGCGGCGGCCCGATTCGATAAGATGGCGGCTGAGGTGGTCTCTAGCGGAAGCAATGGGAAATCGCTTTCGTAATCGTGCTCGTGCTCGTGCTCATGCTCGTGATCGAAAACGCAGCAGCACGAGCACGAGCATGAGCACGATTACGAGAACCAGCCGAAAACTATGACACCGGCACTCGGAATGTTCCTGGGGTTCGTCCTGGTCACGCTGGCCATCACTTACTGGGCGGCGCGGCGATCGCAGGGCGCGGCGGCATTCTTCACGGCCAGCCGCCGCATCACCGGTTGGCAGAATGGCGTGGCCGTGGCCGGCGATTACATGAGCGCGGCTTCGTTTCTCGGCATCGCAGGCCTGATCGCCTTCTCCGGTTACGACGGATTCATGTTCTCGGTGGGGTGGCTCGTGGCTTACCTCACCGTTCTCCTGGTGGTAGCCGAACCGTTGCGCAACGCCGGCAAGTACACGATGGCCGATGTGCTCGCTTACCGGCTAAACCCGCGTCCGGTTCGCGCGATGGCGGCGATCAGCACCATAACGGTGAGCACCTTTTATATGATCGCCCAAATGGTCGGGGCAGGCGCCCTGGTCACGCTCCTGCTCGGCAGCTCGCACGTCAGTTACCAAACGGCGGTCATCGGTGTTGGGGTCCTCATGATAATCTATGTCGTTTTCGGCGGAATGCTGGCGACGACCTGGGTGCAGATCATCAAGGCGATTCTGCTTATGGCGGGAACGGTTTTGCTCAGCCTCCTGGTGGTGGCCCACTTTGGTTGGAGCCTGGGCAATTTTTTCGAGGCCATAACGCGCGTCACCTATCACGACAAAGGCGCCCTGGTGACGAAGAATTTCCTGGAGCCGGGCTTGCGTTACACCGCCGCCAATCACGGCGCGCTGGATCTCATCTCCCTGGGTATGGCCCTGGTTTTTGGAACCGCCGGGTTGCCGCACATTCTCGTCCGTTTTTATACGGTGCCGGACGCGAAGACCGCCCGGGTCAGCGTCGTCTGGGCGATGGTCTTGATCGGCAGCTTTTACATAATGACCACTTTTCTCGGCTTCGGCGCCGCGACGATTGTGGGACGCGATTTCATCGCGAGTCATGGTGGAAACAACATGAGCGCTCCGCTCCTGGCCCAGGCCCTCGCGGGAGACGTATTTTTTGCCTTCATCGCCGCGATCGCTTTCGCCACGATTCTCGCGGTCGTGGCGGGCCTGACGATCAGTGCTTCAACTTCGTTCGCGCACGATTTTTACACGGCGGTGATCCACAAGGGGACAGAACGCCGGCCCGGTGAGGAAGTGCGCGTGGCTCGCATTACCGCCTTTGTCGTCGGGGCGGTCGCGATCGCGATTGCGATCCTGCTCGGAAAAGATGCCAACGTGGCGTTCCTGGTGGCGCTCGCTTTCGCCGTGGCGGCTTCGGCGAATTTGCCCGTCATCGTGCTCTCGCTTTTCTGGAAGCGCTTCAACACTACCGGCGCGGTCCTGGGGTTGGCGACTGGATTGGTCGCCTCGCTGGCGCTCATCATCATCAGCCCGAGCGTCATGAAAATCGACCCGGCGGGGACGGCGGCCGCAGCCCGTCACCTCATTCAACACGCGCCGATTTTTCCGCTGGAGAATCCCGGGATTCTGAGCATTCCGCTTGGATTTCTCGGCGCGATCCTGGGCACTTTCCTGCAACGCCGCGAGCCCAACGCCGAAGCGAGGTTTGCGGAGCTGAGCGTGCGCGCGAATACCGGCTTGGGCGCGGAGAAAGCTACGCCGGAGTAGAAGCACCCACGCTCTTCAGCGCTGGTTTGAACCAGTCTTTCGGGGTTTCTTTTTGGGAGTTGTCTTTTGCTTCGATTGATCGGTCCCGGCTGATTTTGGTTTTGGTTTCACCCTGCTAAAATAGGCAGCTTTGTTTTCCTGCCAGGTGTGATCAACGTCCCAATTGAGGAGTCCCCAGAGCAAACGCCCCGAACGCCGCCAAAGATCCAGCATAATCCCCTGTTCAAACGGCTGCCCTCGCGCGGTGACCACAATAACGTTGTGCTCGGTGTCCGTCCCCGCATCGGACTCCGCCCAATGGAACTCGAGGGTTTTGAAATTTTGCGCCTCCAGCCGGAGAAGCAACTCGGTGGCGAATTGATAACAGTAACCGCCCTTCTTCGCTCCCATGTTAATGAGAAAAGAGTGCATGGTGGGTGACGAACCCATTTCCCACTTGCGGGCGAGCTCCAGGCCCGTCGTGTAGGTAATGGAGGTCATCCGCCGAGCTTCCTCCGGATCAACGCCGGGCGACAAGGAAACGAGACGTGCCCTTAAGACCGGGTCCTCCGCCGATGTCGCCACGAGCAATCGTCCACCTGGACGCGCCTGGACCGAGGGGAGATGAGTCGTCAAAGGCATCACGACCGCCAGAGCCAAAAAAGTGAAGTTGGAGCGGAGCCGCCGCGGAAGTGCCGACATGGATCTTGGTTCTGTCATAGAATCGAGAATCTCCGGCGAAAAACAATGTTCGTTCGGGGGGGCTTTCGAGCTGGTGTATTCGGCCGGATTTTCATATTCTGCGAAAATGAAGAACACGATTTGCAGTTTTCTGCTGTTTTCCGTCCTCTTCGCGGTGCCGGCTGTTTATGGCCAAGCCCCGAAGGGTGTTGCGGGAGTTGGTGTCGTGGTGAAACAAAAACCGGCCAAACGCGCAGTGACCGACGCCCGCGGCAACTTCGCCCTGGAAGGCTTGCCAGCCGGCTCCTACACTCTGACGATCCGCCCGCAGAGTGCGCAAGACGTAAAGATGGCTTCAACGGCGAAAGCTATCGTCGCATCCTCGTATTCCATCAAAGTCGAAGGAACAAAACGTCCGGTGACCCAAACTCTGACGAGCGACAAGCTTCTGGCCGGCGTCGAGATCCCGGTAGAGGTGAGCGCAGGCGCCAAGGTTCGCGGACAAGTCCTGGCGGGAGGACTTAAGAAAATGGTTTGGATAGCCCCCGAACTCGGCAGCCACATGCCGGGACATTGGGTGGATGCTAATTCAAAGGAAGCCTCCGCGCATAACACCGTCCGGATTAGCAACGACGATATGCGGGAGCTCCAGTTGCCGCGCGATCCACACCAGGAGGGTTTCCCCGGATCCAGAGTTGGGTTGAGCGGC
>JBAPMH010000181.1:0-1835 GCA_049278515.1 Chthoniobacterales bacterium | reverse complement strand
CTCCAGCCCCGTCGCGGGCCGGCTTTACGATCGGCTTCAAGCCGAGTTCGGTAAAGGCAGCGTCTTCATGGATTTCGATTCCATTCCCTACGGCGTCGATTTCCGCGAACACATCAAACAAACCCTGCAACGCGCCAAAGTCGTAGTGGCGATCATTGGTCCGGAATGGTGCGGCGGCCGGGAGCCGGCGAATCGCCGAATCGATGATCCGACAGATTTTGTTCGGCTCGAAGTAGCGAGCGCCCTCGAGAACGGCATCCCGATCATTCCCGTCCTGATCAACAACACTCCGATGCCGGAAGCGAAAAATCTTCCGCCGGAATTGGAAGGCCTCGCGTTTCGCAATGGCCTCGCGCTCGACACCGGGATCGACTTTCATCATCACGCGGACCGCCTTATCGCGGGCATCCATCGAGTGGTCGATCCACCCGCGCCTCCGGCACCGCCGCCCGCGCCCGCCCAAGTTGTTCCTCCTCCAAAAGTTGAGACTGCGGGCCGCAAGCCGTTCCCGATGGTTTCGGTGATCGCGCTGGTTTTATTGGCTGCGCTGGTCGGTCTGGCTGCTTGGTATTTTCTCATTCGCGCCCCGCGCCAATCGATCAGTCCCGCCGAAAACGTCGCACCGACGCGGAAATTGGAATCTCCATCCCCTTCCGAAAAGGTGGCAAAGACGGAGAGTGCCGTCAGTGCGACGGTAATGCCATTATCCGCCGCCCGATCCCCCGCGACCGTGATGTCGAGCGAATCATCGCCAGCGACACAGAATCGTGAGAGCGCAGGCGAACAGATGTTCGCGGGAAAAATAGGAGCTAAGGAAGCAACCTTTCGCCTGCGCTTTGAACCGGATGGTCGCGTTGCCGGGACCTATTCCCAGAGCGGTTCCACCTTTCGCCTCGAAGGCCGCTCCACCAGGGACAAGCTCCTGCTCGATGAATTCACCGGCGAACGGATCACTGCCCATATCGAGCTCGCCCGGATCGAATCGGACGGTGCCAGCCGCTGGGAAGGAACCATGCGCAACACGCCTCCCGACAATCGCGTTTTCTCGATCTTCTTCCAGAGCGCGTCCTCCAGCATGGCTTCGTCTCAGCCACCCGGGGCAAGCTCCGCTTCCGCTGACGCCAGCGGGATAGTCGGCGACTACTCGTATCGGGGGAAAGTCGGGCCGTATGATGCCGCCTTTCAACTGCGTTTCGAGCCCAGCGGGCGGGTGAGCGGCACTTACTCTCTTTCAACCAACAAGAATCTCGTTCTGCGGCTCGAAGGACGAAATCCAAAGGGGAGATTGTTCCTGGATGAATACACCCACGATCGTCTCAGCGCCCGGATCGAACTAAGCCTGATCGACTCAGCAAATGACATTCGCTGGGAAGGAACGATGTATAATACCCCGCCGGATAATCGAGTGTTCCCAGTTTCATTCGCCCGGCCCCGGAAGTAGCATTCTCCCAGACCTATGAACAAGATCCCCACCCTTTTGGCGCTGACCCTTCTAACTCTGGCGACGGCATTCATTGCGCTGGCAGAAGAACCGAAAACGTCCGCTGACTATTTTCCGTTGCGCGCCGGGGATTCGTGGACTTACCGCAACACCGCGGACGGAAGCGAATACAGCCTGAAAGTTCTCGGGGAAGAGAAGCAGGCGGATGGCTCGATCCGTTATCAGGTAGAAAAACTGGCGGGACCGAAAGACAGCAAGGTCCAAATCCATCTGTCGTTCTCCAAGGCGAAAGGCTGGATCCTGCTGCATGGTGAGCGCTACCCGGAGCACGAAGGCCTGGAAGCAAAATACGATCCGCCCAAACAATACCTGCCAAATCCGCTCGCTCCGGAAG
>JBAPMH010000180.1:0-1653 GCA_049278515.1 Chthoniobacterales bacterium | reverse complement strand
CCACTGCTCTACGAGCGACGGGCGCAGCTTGCCGGAACACTCTCCGGAGGCGAGCAGCAGATGGTCGCCATGGGTCGCGCGCTGATGGCACGCCCCAAGCTCCTTCTCATGGACGAGCCGTCGATGGGGCTGGCGCCGATCCTCGTCGAGCGAAGCTTCGAGATCATCCAGCAGGTGCACCAGTCCGGCGTTGCGATGCTCGTCGTCGAGCAGAATGCGAACATGGCGCTCTCGATCGCAGACCGTGGCTACGTGCTCTCCACCGGGCGACTGGTGCTGGAAGGCCCGGCAAGAGACCTGCTTGCACACGAGGACTTGAGGAAGGCATACCTTGGCCGTTGAGGCCGCCTCGCTCGCGGCTCGGTGCCGGCACCGGTTCCCGATCTTCGAGCGGCAGGTGTACATCAACTCGTGCTCCCAAGGGGCGTTGTCCGACGCGGTGCGCGGAGCCTACGAGCAGTACCTCGACGACTGGGACGACAAGGGCGCGCCGTGGGAATACTGGGTTGAGCGCCAGGAAGCCGCCCGCGTCGCCTTTGCCGGGCTCGTCAACGCAGGTGCCGACGAGATCGCCGTGACGACCTCGCTGTCGGCGGGGGTGAGCGCCCTGGCCAGTGGTCTCCGTTTCACTCAGCGGTCGAAGGTCGTTCTCACGGACTGGGAGTTCCCGACGATCGGCCAGATCTGGCATGCGCAAGAGGCGCGGGGAGCGCGCGTCATGCACGTCAAGGCTGCAGACGATGGGACGATCCCGATCGAGCACTTCGAGCGCGCAATCGACGACGACACATTGATCGTCGCTCTCACGCATGTCTGTTACAGAAACGGCGCGATGCTGGACGTGCCCGCCGTCGTCGAGCTCGCGCACGAGCGCGGCGCGCTCGTCCTCCTTGACGCCTTCCAGGCGATCGGCTCGCTTCCGGTCGACGTCGCCGAGCTCGGCGTCGATTTCCTGGGCGCAGGGGTGCTCAAGTATCTGCTCGGGTCTGCAGGGCTCGGGTTCTTCTACTGCCGTCGAGAGCTCGTCGAGCGTGTGCGGCCGACGCAGACCGGCTGGTTCGCCGACGAGAACATCTTCGCCATGGATCACACCGACTATTCGCCGGCGCACACCGCCGCGCGCTTCCAATCCGGCACGCCGCCGATCCCCGCGATCTACGCGGGCATCGCGGGCATCGAGCTGATGCAGGAGATCGGTATTGCAGAGACGCGCGAGCACGTGCTGGGCCTCAACGCCCACCTCATCGACGGCCTCGAAGAGCTCGACGCACAGGTGGTGACGCCGCGCGCTCCGAAACGACGCGGCGCGCTCATCTGCGTCAAGTCCACCGATGCAAACGCGCTCGTCTCGAAACTCGGCGAAGAAGGCATCGTCACGTCGGATCGTGACGAAAACCTGCGCATCTCGGCGCACTGTTACAACACCGTTGAAGACGTAGACGTCGTGTTGGCGGCTCTACGGCGACACCGCAAGCTCCTGGCTTAACCCCGGCTGCCGTGCCTTGCGGGCGTCGGTTTCAGCCGCATGACATAGCATCCCTGCGATGCCGCGCAGTAGCAGCAAGGGTGCCCTCGAGCGCCTGCAGGAACGGATTCGGACGGCCGATCGCGGCTGGTTCTTCGCTGCAGTGGCAGATCAGGTGGCGGAGCGGC